>JASMME010000031.1 GCA_030748365.1 Lutibacter sp. | reverse complement strand
AACCTTTTGAAAATAGTCCTATCTTATTAATATAGAGCACAATAAACACCACCCTAAATGACAAAAAATGCTATGTTACTTACTGCGGAACTAAACGACCGTGAACTGATAAGAAAAATCGAAGACTGCACGCTGCCCGCCAGCGATTTTACGCATGGGGTTATCTTGAGAATGGCCTGGATCCTAATCAATCGTTTTGGCCTAAAAGAGGCCATGCATAAAGTCGATGAACTGAAACGGGTTTTTTACAAAACTGTACTGAAAAACAAACATTACAATCCTGCACTGTCAATGGCTTATGCCGAGATTGTCCATCACTTTATGGAAAAATCTTCTTGTAATGATTTTGGGAAATTACTCGGTGAGTTCCCAAGGCTCAGATACGATTTTAAAGGACTCCTAAGCACCCATTACGGCTACGACATCCTCAAACCTCGCAAAGAGGTTCTTCCGGTGGACAGACGTCCCATCCTTTTTAATTTCTAGAAAAGACGCCCTAGCGAACTTTAAGCTGAAAGTTCTCTACACCGTTCAAGGTACCTGTTAGCAGGTCTCCGGCAGCAACTTTTCCTACACCAGCAGGCGTACCCGTAAAGAGGATATCGCCGGTTTTTAAGGTGAAAAACTGCGATACATACGAAACCAGTTCGTCAATACCCCAAAGCATCTTGGCGGTATTTCCTTGTTGAACGATTTCCTGGTTCTTATAAAGTGAAAATGGCAGGGAGGACAGGTCTCCCAAATTTTCCTTTTTGAGAAACTTCCCAATAAAGGCGCTGCCGTCAAAGCCCTTTGAGATTTCCCAGGGAAGTCCCTTTTGACGAAGTTTCGTCTGCAAATCACGGGCCGTAAAGTCAATCCCCAAACCAATCTCTTGGTAGTAAGTATGGGCAAATTGTTGCTGAATGTGTTTCCCTACCTTACAAATCTTTACCAAGACCTCCACCTCATAATGAATCTCTTCTGAAAAAGCAGGAATGATAAATGGGTGGTTTTTGGGAGGAATCGATGAATCAGGTTTTAAGAAAACAACCGGATGGCTGGGTTTTTCATTCTGTAATTCCTCAATATGTTTGGCATAGTTTCGGCCGATACAAATTATTTTCATTGTTATAAGGGTCTAATTGATCTGGCAAGGCTTGTCTACCAACAGGTAGGGCGCTTTACTTTGTACTTACAATGATGTCACTCAACAGACGTGCTCCCAAAAAACCATTGTCTTAGGGAATCCACTTTTTATCAAAATTTGGGGGGCGCTTTTCCAAAAAAGCATTCCTACCCTCCTCAGCTTCCGCTGTCATATAAGCCAAACGGGTGGCTTCTCCCGCAAAGACCTGCTGCCCTACCATACCATCATCTGTCAGGTTCATGGCAAATTTTAACATCTTGATGGAAATGGGCGACTTGGCCAAAATCTCCTGTGCCCAGGTATAAGCGGTTTCTTCGAGTGCTTCGTGCGGAACCACTGCATTGACCATCCCCATCTCATAGGCCTCCTGTGCGGAATAGTTTCTACCCAGAAAAAATATTTCCCTGGCTTTCTTTTGTCCTACCATCTTGGCCAGGTAGGCCGATCCGTAGCCCCCGTCAAAACTGGTCACATCAGCATCTGTTTGCTTAAAAATAGCGTGTTCTTTACTGGCCAGGGTGAGGTCACATACCACGTGTAAACTATGGCCGCCCCCAACGGCCCAACCAGGTACTACGGCAATAACAGCCTTGGGCATAAAACGAATCAGACGTTGTACTTCTAGGATATTTAAACGGTGATAGCCGTCTTCCCCAACATAGCCCTGTTGGCCACGTGCTTTCTGATCTCCACCACTGCAGAAAGCGTAGACCCCATCCTTGCTGGAAGGCCCTTCTGCAGACAGTAAGACCACCCCAATGCTGGTATCTTCTTGGGCATCGTAAAACGCTTCATACAGCTCTTTGGTCGTTTGGGGTCTAAAGGCATTCCTGACCTCAGGACGGTTAAAGGCGATTCGTGCGACGCCGTCACATTTCTTATAGGTGATATCTTTAAATTTTTTCACCGTCTTCCAACTAATCGTATGCATCATAAAAAGGTCTTTAATTAGGTAAAATTAAGGTATTTTAGCGGTTTACAAAATTAAGGGAGTCTGATTGTATAAAGAAGGCCCTAGTAACGAGGCAACTCTCTCTTTTACTAACATTTACATCAAGTGCTCACTAAATGTATTCCCTCTGGGGACAGGGTGATGATTTTTTGTCTAAATAGTCCTCCCAGGGCATTTTTAAAAGATTTTTTACTCATCCCCAATTGGTATTTGATGGCTTCCGGGCTACTTTTATCGTGAAGGGCTAAAAACCCGTCGTTCGCTTTAAGGGCTTTTAGTATCTTGATTTCATTGGTAACAATGGTTCTTTTAAAACCAAGGGGCTGAAGGCTTAGATCCAATTTACCGTCTTCCCGTATCTTTTTGACATAGGCTGTCAACTGTTGCCCTTCGGCTATTTTCTGATACAACTCATTTTTATAAAGCAACCCTTCATGCGCCCCATTGACCACCGCCGTAAAACCGAGCCCAGTTTGCCGAACAATCTTAATAGTCACTTTGTCTCCTGTTTGTATATCCATCACGTTGTTTTTAAATGGCTAAAATAAGCCTTTAATACTTGGTCATTCTTTTCCCTGGGGGTAAACACTTCCAATAATCTGGGTGCTGTGGAGGGGGTATAAAATTGTGACAAGGCACTTGTCAATTCGTTTAGGTTCCGGGCCGAAAGATACTCGAGGCCGTGAAGCTGACATAAGGGCGCCGCCGTCAGCATGTGGGGGGTCTCAAAATGATCGAGCGCATTGGTCTGTTGTGGACCGGGGATAAACCGGAAGATACCCCCACCGCCATTATTCACCACCACAATCCTAAAATCAGCAGGGATATAGGTGTTCCAGCAAGCATTGCTATCATAAAAAAAACTAAGATCCCCACTGATAAGTACGGTAGGACCCTTACGGACAACCGCAGCACCGATGGCGGTACTGGTACTCCCTTCGATACCGCTGGTACCACGGTTACAACAGACTTGCAAACTGTCATGGATATCAAACAACTGGCTGTAACGAATGACCGCACTGTTGCTTAATTGCAGTTGGGAATGCTCAGGAATGGAGGGTAGCAATTGTTCAAATACCTTAAGATCTGTAAAGTCACAGTCTGTTAGAAAAGCGGCATGTCGCTGTAAGCGAAGCTGTTTTTTATCCATCCAATAAGACTGGTAGGTACTGTCGACAGGCTTTAGTAGCCTGCAAAAGGCCTCAAAAAATACCGTTACACGCAACTTAAAATGTTTTTCCAGACAGAGAAAGGTGTCAAAGGCCCTATCTTCACCTACATGCCAGTGGTGACGCGGCTGGTAGCTGCGTAAGTGCTGTTTTATTTTTTTGGAAACGACCAGCCCTCCCAAACTCAGTAAAATATCTGGTTGGAAAGCAGGTAGCTGAAATGCTTCCAAGGGAAAGATCAATTTGTCAATACTGTTGATAAACCTAGGGTGAGACACATTGGCTGTATTTTCAACCAGGACCAGTACAGAGGGATCTGCCACCAGTGTTTCCAACAACTGCTGCAAATCTTCGCTCGGACCGTGCTGACCCACCAAGACCATTTTTTTAGTGGAAGCGTTCCACAAGGCAGCATAGTCTTCCAGCGAATCAGGTACTGATTCTAGGGGTTTCGGCGTTTCTACCGGTAGGTCAACGCTTAATAGCTGTTCCGTTGTTTCATATAAGGGCTCCTCAAAAGGACAGTTGATATGTACCGGTCCAGACGCTTTATAAGCCATCCGGATTGCCCGGTGGATGCTTGCCAAATGTTCTTGCCTGTCGACATCCTCCGACAAATGGGTTGCACCGTGTATATGATCCTGAAAAATATTTTTCTGACGAATGGTTTGTCCATCGCCGATATCGATAAGATGGGCTGGCCGATCAGCTGATATAACAAGCAGGGGCACCTGGGTATAAAAGGCTTCCGCCACGGCAGGATAGTAATTTAACAAGGCCGATCCTGAAGTGCAAACCAGGGCCACAGGCTTGCCCAATTCCCGGGCCATACCCAGGGCAAAAAAAGCGGCAGAACGTTCATCGACTATACTGAAGGTCTCAATCTCAGGATGGTTGGTAAAACCAATGATTAAAGGGGCGTTGCGCGAGCCAGGAGAAATCACAACATGGTCAATCGAATGGGCGCTACAACAGGCAATCAGCAGTTGGGCCGTTTCGTTTTTGGGGAATTGCGGCATTTTATTGAATTCTTATCTGGACAAAGGTACAAAGATAAGCGGAGTAAACCGCCGGGATTGAAAGAGTCTTTTGCAAGGGAATCTACGGACTTACAGGACGGCTTTCATTACCTGGGCCTTTAAGACCGTTTCTTCCCATTCTGCCTGGGGATTACTGGCTGCAGTGATGCCTCCGCCCACATAGAGTTTTACAAACCCTGCGGTCACCTGCATACAACGAAGGTTGACAAATAAACGGGTGGTATTGTTTACATTCATTT
Source organism: Lutibacter sp. (assembly GCA_030748365.1). Lineage (GTDB taxonomy): Bacteria > Bacteroidota > Bacteroidia > Flavobacteriales > Flavobacteriaceae > Lutibacter. Next base: position 5,570 of record JASMME010000031.1, on the reverse strand, counting down.
CTCCCAAATACCCCGTATAATATGCCCTGTCATACCCTTCAGAGGACTGTATAAAGGAACGGGCTGCTTCCAAGGGAATACCACAGACTGCCGGCGTTGGGTGTAAACGGGCCAGCAAAGCAGCCAAAGGAGGCGTACCCAGTATGGTGGCTGAAATATCGGAGCATAGGTGCAGGAGTGATCCTGCCCTGACCGTATAAGGCCCCACCACTTTACAACTACCAAAAAGTGCCCGGGCATGACCGGTGATAAAATCAGTTACCAATTGTTGTTCTTCCTTTTCCTTTTCCCCCCAGTGTACCGAAGTGCTCCCTTTAAAAGCCTGGGTGCCTGCCAGGGCCATGGCCTTAAAATGCGCTTTTTCAATGGTGATAAAAGCTTCGGGGGAAGCGCCCATCCACATACCTACCTGGGGGTGAAACCACAGGTAAACAAAAGCGTTCGGATAAGCCCTCAACATCCGCTGGTAGACCGCCAACACCTCCATCGACTCTTTTACAAGGGTCTCTGCCCTGGAAAGAACGACTTTTTTAAGATGGGCGTTCCGCAAGTGGTCCAAGGCCTTTTCAAGCAATTGAACATACTTTTCCGGTGCCGGGCCTGGCTGCTTAAGCGCTCCCTCGGAAAAAGGCGTAAAGGGCTCCAAATGAGTGAGGACAGTGCGGGTAATCACACATTCTTCCTGTGGAAAAACCACCTTGTCAGCCGCTCCGGAGAATGGAGCAAATACAAATCCTTGTTCCTTAAAGGAAGTCAGTAGGTGTAATTTCTGGGTAGATTGAACATAGGCAGTCAAAGCGTTTTCTCCCGGTCTTCTATAGACCACCAAGGGTTTTTCCGCCTCGAGGGCTGAACGTATCTCACTAAAAAAAGAGGAAGGATTCGGTGGCAAGGGGCAAGCGGTTTATTAAGCGTCTCTTTTGGGGCTGCGTCTGGTAATAATATAATTGGTAAGCCTGCAGGAAGAAATGACATGCCCTGCATCATCTTTGACAGTAATATCTACCAAATGTATGGTCTTTCCCCGGTGAACAATCTGTGCCGTAGCAGTAACCAGGCCGCTACTTACACTGCGCAAATGATTGGCGGTGAAGGCAATACCACGCACACTGCTATTGGCAGGATCAATGGCCAGGAAGGATACCGGACTCCCAACACTTTCGGCCAGGGCCATGGTAGCACCCCCGTTTAAAATACCGTCAGGCTGGTGGACCTTGGGGCTTACCGGCATGGTTGCAACCAGGTAATCTTCTCCCATATCCACGTAGCGGATGCCCAGGGTTTCCATCAAGGTATTGGGAGACATCTCGTTGAATTGGGCCAATTTCTTTTCCTTATTTTCCATCCAAAAATTCTTTGGTCAAAAATACTAATTTAAACGATAAATAGTAACTTTGCCCCACTTAAATAAACAATCATGGCTTTTAAAATCAGGGTAATTTTAGATGTTAACGAAGATGTAATCAGGGACCTGCTGGTTGACGAAACAAGTAGCCTGGAGTCTCTCCACTTCAGCATTGCCAGATCCTTCGGGTTTAAAGGGCAAGAAATGGCCTCTTTTTTCAGGGCAGACATCGACTGGGAGCAGGGAGAAGAAATCCCTTTGTCTGACATGACAGATACGGGCCATGCCATGACCATGCGTGATTACAGCGTTAAAGACCTGCTAACAAGTGATGAAGAACGCCTGATATACGTGTACGACTTCTTCCATATGTGGACCTTTTTTGTTACGAGGGTCGGTGAAGAATCTGAGGTGGTTGACCCGCTTCCAAAAACCCTCCAGGCCATTGGTAACCCACCAGAAAAAGCCCCTGAAAAAACTTTTCAGGCAAGCCCTGATTCCTTCCTGGATGAGGATGACGAAACATTTCCCGAAGATTTCGAGGACCTCGATACACTTGCCCTGTAACTGGGTTTAGTGGATGATATACATGTTTACGTTCTCGTAGTTCCTGACGACAAAATCAAAGGCTACCCTTAGTAGGTCTCCCATGGATTTACAGGACTTAAATTTCTTATCATTGGTATAGCGGATGAGCGCTTGCCTGAGTTGGGCTGTTTTTTCAGGGGTGGAGATGGTATCTGCACACATACAATCCAACAGGGCGTCTACCCGATCATGCGCGCCTTTGATTCTCCTGGCGATGGCTGCACGTTCTTCCTTTTTATACTGTTCGACCGAAGCAGCCTGCAAATGCTCGGACACCATTTTTACAAAGGGGAAATTTTCTTTGAAGAACTGGGGGCGATAGACCTTTAGGTTCCCTTCGAAACACTGCTGGTCAAAATCCATGGCGCGGATTCGGTAATCTACAGAATCAAAGTCGTAGGAGGCCACAATCACATAGTTGTAGGAGCGCATATCCCCCAACAAACGAATCATACAGCGTTCGTTGAACTTTACAAATTCCTTCGACAGTCTTTTTTTACCCCTTTCAGTTACCTGCTCCAGGTCCTGGGAAAGAAAAACGTCACCGGGAATACCCAGTACATGTTCTTCAATCAGCGTATCTTTATAAATCAGGAAATTGATATTATTGGGGGATAGGATATGCTCCAATTCTAGCCCGTACACACGGGAAGCATCTGCTTTTTTAACATAGAGGTGTGTATGGTTGTCATTCAGGATATTCCTGATTTTGATCCTAAAGGGTTTTGAATTTCCGAAGGTACAGTAATCGATGGCATCAATGGTTAAAAAAGGAAGGGAATCCTCGCTACCATCACCGTGGAGAATCATATACATCTGTTTTAACCTGAGATCGATCTCATCACGCTCGTGTTCGGGATAATAGACACGGACCCACAGGGTATCTGTGCCATTTTTGTCATGGACAATCACCGACCCTGAAAAACGCAGCAGGTCCTCGTAAAACACGGGAATCTTGCTATTCCTGCTATATTCGGTCAGGTAGTCATACAAGGACTGATTGATCGGATAGGCCGGTTTCTTCTGTGATATCAACTTCTCTTCCATGGTTGAGGGGGGAATCAAATCCTTTCAAATGTACTATATTCGTGTAACAAATACGAACTGACTTCGTCTAAAAGTTATACAACAAGTTACAAAAAATTGGAAACCATCCTATCTGTCAAAAACCTGTGCAAACATTATGGGAAAATTCAGGCCCTAAATAAACTGTCCTTTAGCATCAAAAAAGGCGGTATTTACGGGCTTTTAGGCCCCAATGGCAGCGGTAAATCCACCGCCCTGGGGATTGTTCTGAACGTCGTCAACAAAACAGCGGGGCATTTTGAGTGGTTTGACGGAACGGTCTCTCCCCATAAGGCCCTAAACAAAGTGGGGGCCATCATAGAAAGGCCAAATTTCTACCCTTATTTGACTGCGGCGCAAAACCTGGCACTGGTCTGTAAAATAAAAGGAAGTTCTCCGGAGAAGATTGCTGAAAAACTCGCTATGGTCGATCTATACGAACGCAAAGACAGCAAATTTCGAACGTTTTCACTAGGCATGAAACAACGCCTGGCCATCGCTTCTGCGCTGCTAAACGATCCTGACATCCTAATCCTGGATGAGCCTACCAATGGTTTGGATCCTAAAGGAATCCATCAAATCCGCCGGATTATCAAGGAAGTTGCAGCGCAGGGAACCACCATCTTATTGGCCTCCCACCTACTGGATGAAGTAGAAAAGGTCTGTTCACAGGTAGTGGTTATCAAAGAAGGGGTCAAATTATACGAAGGACGGGTGGATACCATGACAGCCACCGAAGGTTTTATCGAACTCAGGACAAATCTTGCACCTGAAAAGGCACAGGCATTGCTGCTCCGTTTTGATGGTATTTCCAAAACGACCCTCAAAGGAGATACCATTACGGCAATCCTGCAAAAACCAGTTTGCAATGCTGCGCTCAATCAATACTTGTTTGCGCAAGGAGTAGTACTCACACACCTGGTCAAACGCACACCGAGCCTAGAAGAACAGTTCTTAGCACTCACCAACAAAGCCTGAACATGCTACGATTACTACAAATAGAGATCTATAAACTAAGACGTAGCAGGGCAGGTATGGCGCTTATCATTGCTTATGTTGGTCTGTTGGGTAGCATCGCGCTGATTGCGGCCGTTCAATTTGATATCGGCCCTATACAATTTCACCTGGCAGAACAGGGCATCTTTAACTTCCCGTACATCTGGCATTTCAATACCTATATAGCGGCCATTTTTAAGTTTTTCCTGTTGCTGGTCATCGTTTCTATGGTCGCCAATGAATACAGTTATAAAACCCTTAAACAAAATTTGATCGACGGGCTGAGCAAACAAGAATTCATCCTCTCGAAATTTTATACCATCCTCCTCTTTAGTGCAGCTTCAACTGTATTGGTATTTGTTATTTCCCTACTCCTAGGCTATGCCTATTCCGATTTTGATGAATTCGCCATCATCAGTACCGACCTGGAATACCTACTTGCTTATTTTGTAAAGCTAACAGGCTTCTTTTCCTTCGGACTTTTCCTGGGCATCTTGATAAAGCGGTCTGCATTTGCCATTGGCGGCATGCTTATATGGTCGATCATTGAAAGTATTTTTAAAGGACTTTTTTACTGGAAGTTCAACCTGGAGAATGATCTTTGGATGCGCTGCTTCCCCTTGGAAGCCATGAACAACCTAATCAAAGAACCCTTTACAAGACTGAGTGCGGTCAAAAGCGTCGCCAGCCAAGTGGGAGAATCCATCTCAAAAGACTTCTCGGTACAAGTACTTGACCTCTTCATTGTCTGCAGTTGGACCGCCGTTTTTGTCTATGCTTCCTACCTCATTTTACAAAAAAGAGACCTGTAAATAAGGGCGGCTGTTACCAGCCTCCCTGCGCGACAATCACGACAGGATAAATGCATACTTTGACCTTATTTATAATAAGTTTTTAGCTTGCTTGATAGGTGTAAAAACCATACTTTTACGACAGCAATTCTTACTTATAATCGTTGATGTTCCTAAAAGGCCTAACACGTATTGGTGTTTGTTTACTTATTTTTTTGATGGGCCCCTTTGTACAGGCACAACTTAGTAAGACCCATTATATCCCTCCACTGACCAGTGCAGCATTTGGCAATGCCAATCCGGAAGACCAATACCTGTATATCTCCACCCCAGCCAATGGCGACATCCCCTATACCATCAAACCTGCAGGATCACCTGCCGCATCTTATATAACGGGCATGGTTTCCAATACCAATCCCCAAAGGCATGACCTGGGAACTGGCTATACCCAACTATTTGTAGAATCCGCTAGCACCAGTACCGTTATGAACAAAGGCTATATCATTGAAGCAGAAGATGTTATTTATGTTTCTGTAAGGATGAATGCAGGAAGCGGTGCCCAGGCCGGAGCTTTGGTAAGCAAAGGACTCTCAGCCCTGGGAAACACCTTTAGGGTGGGTAGTTATACCAACAAAAATCCACAGAACAACTACCTAAACTTTGTCTCTGTAATGGCTACTGAAGACAATACCACCGTTGAATTTGACGATCTTCCGATAGGTATAAATATTAAGAATTACAGCGGAACCACCCCCATCAGTATCACACTCAACAAAGGAGAAAGT
>JASMME010000319.1 GCA_030748365.1 Lutibacter sp. | reverse complement strand
ACCAAAAAAGGAAGAAAAGCAGAACCTTTCTTCCTCTCATTTTCGCTTGGTAAAGCTATCCCTTGACAGGTTGCTCCTCAGCAGAGCCTGTCTCTGTTTCGCTTTACAAGGCAAAAGTATAAACTGATTAGAATTATGAAAATGGAATTATTAACTCAAGTTTCGCACAGGAAAAATAGCGTAATTCCGGTGCTTTCCAGGTCATCATTTTTATTGTTTGGCACCACGATACTGTTTGCCGTCAAGAGGTTAAGTTTGGTTTTCCAAATACCTTCTTTTAGGCTGCTTGTTGGCAGACATCTCTTCCTTGTATTATGGACCGAAGTTTTGCCCAGGCCTCTTGGTTGTTAATAATCCTGGACACCAACTCTTGTTCATCTACTTCCTCAAACAATTCTGTGATGATCTTGAGTACCTCTACCAACAGGCCCCACAACCTTTCACTAAGCCTTAATGAGAGCATCTCTTGTTGTGTATGGACGAAAACACCGCCTTTGGTTTCGTATTGATCGAAGCGATGCCTGAGGGTCATCAAAATAAAGCTGATCATCACTATTGTGGTGTGGCCAATCTGGGCATCAAAGTCATTGGACTGGCATTTACCGAGGCCTAAGAGTTGTTTGCATTCCTTGAAGAATACTTCTATACCCCAACGGATTTGGTATAGCTGCATCATTTTAATAAAGCTCAGTGTTCGGTCTGAGCACAGAAATACTCGCCATTTTCCATTGTTACCTTTCCTGGAAAAGAACATTTTCAGTTGCCTGCCATTGACCCACACGCTTGTTTGTATATATTGCAAACCAAGTCTGCGGCATCGTTTGATATTTTTACGATTCTGTTCTCTGATCTGTTTTGTGGTCAGTTCCATGCCTTTGCATTCGAATTTGGTTTTGGCTGTTTTATACATTCCGATCAGGTGTACTGTTTGTTTTTTAATGCTACTTATTGCCTCTATCAGTTCCAGGCTTGTAAACCAACTGTCACACAACACGTAATCTACCTTTAACCCCTTGCTTATTGCCCGTTTGATCATTTTTATTCCACATTTGATTTTGCTTTTGTCCAACTCACCGACTCGTTTGGCTGCTGCTGATTTTTTGTCGCGTTGCTTTTTGTACTGTTTATTCAATGACCTTTTAGGCATGCCATACGGCTTTTGTTTATTGCGGCCTTTCTCCCGGTGAAAGGAAAAATCTACAGGTATGAAGCTGGTTCCGTCAAAGTATCCCAGCACCAATAGTTTAAACCCCAATACGCTGGTTTGCCTGACATGATCCCACACCCTGCCCATAAATTCAATTTTCTTACCCGTTTTGGGCAGCAGGCTGTCATCGAGTATCAGGCATTTCACCTCGTTACCATGCTGGCTTGCAGCAGCGACAATTCGGTTAAAATCAGTTACAAACCTGTATAGCAGCACTCGCCAGCATATCGTGCTGCTATTCATCAACCGATAAAACACATCTTTTTGTGCCTCTATTACACAACTGAACCAACTGTGAATAAACCCACGTACCGTTTTTTGGCCGGTAAAGGGTAGTACGATCAATACAGAAATAATGCTCTGGAAGCTATAGCCTTTTATTTTCAAGCCTACCATCGGGTTTTTCCAGTTACCGGTTTTAAAAGGGGCCATTAAGTCAAAGAACAAATCTGCATTTTGATCTGAGTGTGAAAAACTGTTTTTCAACTCCCGGACATTTGTAATATCTTTGGTGTGCAACATGTTGTGTTGTTTTGGAAAATCAACTCTAAAGTACTGAATATCAGTCTTTTAGATAACAACATGTTGCTTTTTTTTAAACAATATTTTGTTGATAATCAAAGGGGTTCTTTACTGCGAAACTTGAGTAAATAATATTTCAATGTACCACCTGCACCGATAAGCTTTTGCAATGTCATCACCGTTCCATACCTGTTCATCTACCGATGTGATGAATATAGATTAACCCAGCATGA
>JASMME010000318.1 GCA_030748365.1 Lutibacter sp. | reverse complement strand
GAAATGGGCCCTGATTTGATGGGTTCTTCCAGTTTCCAACTTACACTGGACCAGGGTCACATAACTAAATCGTTCTATCACCTCAAAATGAGTGGTTGCGGGTTTTCCGAAGTCTCCCTCAGGAAAAACTGACATTTGTAGCCTGTTTTTCAAACTCCTGCCTATATGACCGGATATGGTGCCCCGGTCTTCCTTTAAGTGACCCCATACCAAAGCATAATACAAGCGTTCTGTAGCCCGGTCAAAAAATTGTTTGGACAAATGGGTCATGGCATGTTCCGTTTTGGCAACTACCAGTAAACCACTGGTGTCCTTGTCGATCCGGTGCACCAGTCCTGGACGTTCGTTGACATTGGTCGGAAGGTTCTCTATGTGATGGATTAATCCATTTACCAGGGTCCCGCTGTAATTGCCGTGTCCGGGATGAACTACCATTCCAGGCGGTTTGTTCACCACCATCAATGCCGCATCTTCAAACACGATATCCAAGGGGATGTCCTCAGCCACCAGTAGGTGCTCATGAGGCGGGTGTGCCAATACTACCCGTACCTGGTCACCGGCTTTTACGCGGTAGTTGGGCTTTACCGCCTGGTCGTTGACCAGTACATTACCGGCTTTTGCGGCCATTTGAATTTTATTCCTCGTGGCATTTTCAATAAAATTCATCAAAAATTTATCTACCCGCAAAGGTTCCTGTCCTTCGTGGGCCAGGTAGCTGAAATGCTCGTAAAAAGAAGTACCCTCTAAGTCTTCCATAGTAAAGTGAATAGATTGACGGTTAGTGTTTGCGGTAACGACGGTTGCCCTTCCCATCACCGAGTATCAATGTCACCAAGGCGTTTTTAGGGATGCTGTCTCCTGCCCGAATCGCTGTAGATCGGAAGATAAGTCCCCTAACCACGTCTTTGGCCACATCCGGTACGTACTGGACTTCTGGGTCAATCCTAAAACCGGTAGCGATCAGCTTTGCACGGGCCTGTCGGTTGGTTTTACCATAGAAATCTGGCATGGGAATACGTTTGTAACCAGAGGGGTTAAGGGTCAGGTAAATCTTGCGTTTTTCTTTTACAAAATCACCTGCCTCCGGACGTTGTTCTATAACCGATCTTTTGGGAAAATCGGGGTGGTATTGCATGGAATCCAGCACTACGTAATTCAGGTCGAATGCTGCCAAGGTCTTGGTGGCCTTATCTAATTCCATACGCGTCAGGTCAGGTACTTGTATTTTTTGATCGTGATTGGTTGAAAAACCCAACCATTTTCCGACAGCCCACACAAGCAAGACCAAGAACAGTCCGGAAAGAAGCAACTGCTTTATAAAAAGCCTGGAAAAAATAAATCTAACTAAACGCATCCGTACGATTTTGAGCAAAGATACTTTATAATAATCAACTGGCAAATTATGAGAAGCCTAAGACTTGTTACTGTTTACAGGGTATTTGTCGATTGGTATATTGCTAAAATCATAGGGTTCTTTGGCTATATTTTGTGTAAGTTTGTAGTTGAATTCATAACTATTCAATCAACGTGGGCCATAAAAAGACACCAAAAAACATTGCCGTCGTTATGGGCGGCTACTCCTCGGAGTGTGCCATCTCCCTAAAAAGCGGACAGGTTGCCTACCAGCATATTCAGGGTGATGCCTTTAGGGCTTTCCGGGTACATATCCTAAAAGACAAATGGGTGGTACTGGATGAAGATAATGAGGAATACCCAGTAAACAGGCATGATTTCTCTACAGTCATCAAGGGTGAAAAGATCACCTTTGACTGTGTGTTCAATGCCATTCACGGACACCCGGGAGAAAACGGGGTCCTGTTGCACTATTTCGAACTAATCGGCCTAAAACACAGCTCTGCACCTGCCTACGAAATGGGACTAACCTTTAATAAGCGCGACTGCCTGAGTGTATTAAAACAGCAGGGCATTAAAACGGCTGATGCTTATTTCCTGAACAAAGGAGA
>JASMME010000317.1:247-1971 GCA_030748365.1 Lutibacter sp. | reverse complement strand
CCCATTTTTTATAGCCCTTTATATCGATCAGCCAACATAAACCGGCCAGGGTCAACAGGGCAAAACCGCCGGTGTACAAGACATAGGAGCTGGTCCATAAAGGCTTGTTAATAGGGAAAATCGTATGCCAGATCAGTCCTAATAGAAGTGCCCCCAAGCCAAGAAAGACCATTTTTTTAAGAGCGGTATGTACGCCTTTGGCAATCAGCCCTCCTGTTAGGTAGCCCATTATCACAGTCCCTGCCGCCGGCAGGGTCCCTAACAGGCCTTCTGGATCAAAGGGAATGCCAAACCCCTTGTATAGGTGATTTTCCCCCAGGATCTTTAGGTCCAGTAAACGGGGGTAATTTCCGTCCAGGGTATACATGCCATGGGTGCCCCCTAAAAAAAGTAGCCCCCAATAAGCCAATAAAATGACAGCCAACACGAAAAATAACTGCTTGCGATTTAAGCGAATACAGAGCAAAGCGGCCAGACCATAGGCAAGGGCAATCCGCTGTAGCACCCCCATGATCCGGGCGTTTTCTAAGTCAAAAAACGGAAAAATATTGAGTAGGAAACCCAGTAGAAATATGACGACTACGCGTTTTGTTATTTTTTTAAAAACACGGGTGTCAAGTAGGCTTCTAAATTTTGCAAAAGAATAGGACATGGAAACCCCCACAATGAATAGAAAAAAAGGAAAGACCAGGTCGGTCGGCGTACAACCGTGCCAAGTTGAATGTCTTAAGGGGGCGTATACATATTCCCAACTTCCCGGATTGTTTACGGTGATCATCAGGGCAATGGTTAGGCCGCGCATCACATCCAGGGAGTCGAGTCGTGTTGTTTTCATGGTAATTAGTTTATAGGATCGTGACTTTTATTTTTTTCCAAACCCTTGCCAACAGCAGGCCAGCAACGGCACAAATACCGGTCAGTATAAACGCAGCAAGGTACTGCCCGTAGATAAAATAGCCGGTTGCAAACAGGGCGGTGTATACCAGCACCAAGCCTAAAAGAATCGCCAGTATCCCGGAAGGTACGCTCCAGGGACCTTTTTCTGTAACAAGAGACACCTTGTCTGTTTCCGCCTTTATAAGCACCTTTCGCCAACCAGGCCCTCCTGGTTGGATCTTTTTATAGAACGCACGCAGTACTTGCGAATCCTCCGGAGCCGTCAAATAAGTAGCTAGTAACCAGAGTAGGGTTGTCGTGAAGACGATCAAGGGAAATTTGGCCCATCCTGGTAAGAATCCGGTTTCAGGATTAAAAATAAGCTCAGCCAGCGGGGTAAAGGTCAGGAGGATCGAAATAATTCCAGAAGAGAACATGGCCGTGATCTCACTCCAGGCATTGATACGCCACCAAAACCACCTTAAAATAAAAATCAGTCCTGTGCCAGCACCAAACATCACGATAATTTCAAACAATTGCAAGGCATTGGTCAGTGCCAGTGCCATCAGAGCGCTGAGAATCATCAGTGCCACCGTTGACAAACGTCCGACCATCACCAGTTTCTTTTCAGAAGCATTCGGATCAATTTGTTGTTTGTAAAAGTCGTTGACAACATAGGAAGAACCCCAGTTCAAATGGGTAGAAATGGTACTCATATAGGCAGCGACCAGCGATGCCAATACCAGGCCTAGCAAACCGGAAGGGAGTTTCGTAAGCATGGCAGAGTAGGCCAGGTCATGTCCTAGTTTGTCTTGTGAGACAGCGGGAAAAGCTTCCTGGATGCTCGC
>JASMME010000317.1:0-237 GCA_030748365.1 Lutibacter sp. | reverse complement strand
GATCGGGGAAAATAACCAAGGATGCCAGTGCAACCAATATCCAGGGCCAGGGGCGCAGTGCATAGTGCATGATATTAAAGAAAAAGGTGGCGCCAATGGCATGGTTTTCATTTTTGGCAGCCAGCATACGCTGGGCGATATACCCCCCGCCACCGGGTTCAGCGCCCGGGTACCAGGCACTCCACCATTGTACTGCCAAGGGAATAATAAAAAGGGTGACCAAAGCTTCTGTATCCG
>JASMME010000316.1 GCA_030748365.1 Lutibacter sp. | reverse complement strand
TCCTGGAAGCCCTTAAAAGGCTTGCTGGTGCTTTGGGCCCATACAAAAACACTGTTGGTGGCAAAATCTCCGAACAGTTTGTTGAAATTGTTTTCAACCCCACGGGCAGCTCCCAGCAAGACCACCAAGAGAAAAATACCCCACATCACCCCGACTATGGTAATACCGGTACGTGTCTTATTCTTACGGATGCTTCCGTAGATTTCTTGCCAAGTATCTCTGTCAAATAAAAATCTCATCTTTTGTTGGCTTAACGATTAGGCATTTATGGGTGATTGTATATTGTACTGCTTATTCATCATTCAAAGCTTCAATGGGCTTAATACCAGCCGCCCGCTTGGCAGGCAGGAATCCTGCCAGGGTACCGGCAATGATCAAAATAATGGTGGCCCCAACTATGACATAATTTTCCACACTCGGATCAACGATCCAATAGGCCTCGAGACTGTCTCCAATAGCCCGCAGGGACAGCACCCCTAACAGCAAGCCAATATAGCCGGCAATAGAAGTGACAAAAACCGATTCGAGCATGATCATACCGATGATAGAACGCGGAGTGGCGCCCAGGGCTTTTCGAATGCCCAGTTCTTTGGTTCGTTCCCTGACGATGTACACCATGATATTACTAATACCTATGATCCCGGCTACGAGCGTACCCAGCCCGATAAAAAGGATGATGAGGTTCAGGGCGGTCATAAACTGATTGACCCCCTTATTGGCCTCGGCCAAATTGTTGATTCTAATAGCAGACTGGTCTCTCGGGGCTATATCGTGTTTGTCTTTAAACCTTGACAGCAAGGTGTTTCCAAAAGCAATGGCTTCCTCTAGATCCATGGCTGGGTTATAGCTCAGATTGAGCTGATTGATATGGTCTGTGTTTCCATAGACAAATTGCGCGGTGGAAACCGGCATATAAATAAACCGTTCTTCATTGTCTCCTCCATCATCAGAAAAAACACCTACAATGGTATAGGCAATACCACTTAGGTTAATCACCTTACCAATCGCATTGCGTTGACCAAAAAGGTCTTCCCTAACCAACTTTCCGATAACGATTACCTTGGCCCTGGCACTCAGGTCAGATTGGTTTATAAAACGCCCCTCATCGATTTCGGTACGTTCCAAAAACTGATGATCGGGGTGTACCGCCCTTACTTCATACGAGTTTTGTTCTCCTTTATAGGTAGCCTGAACACCTTTGTATACACGGGCACTCAGGTACTGTACTTTGCCATCAAACGCATCCAGGACCATCTGATAGTCATCATTTTTTAACTGAATTCGCCGTCCGCTCTGCAGTCCGCGATAAGGCTTGGTCGTCTTTCCAGAATAGATAAAAATCGCATTGGCCGCATCGTCTTTGAATTCATTTTCAAAAGTGTGTTTGAGGCCGTTACCAATACCAAACAAGAGGGTAAATAATAGGATGGCAAAAGCAATGGTAAAACCGGAAAGTGCGGTCCTGAGCTTGTTTTTACGAAGCGTTAAAAAAATTTCCTGCCAACGATCCAAATCAAACATTACGAGGCGGTTAGGTTGGTATTGGTTGGCTCATCACTGGTAATCACACCATCACGTAGGCGTACTATCCTGTCTGTTCCGGCAGCAATGTCTTCCTCATGGGTAATAACCACCACAGTCATGCCTCCCTTGTTAATCTCTCTCAACAGTTCCATAACGGATCCTGAGGTAGTTGAATCTAGGGCCCCTGTAGGTTCGTCAGCCAGGATCACTTTTGGCTGGGTAACCAGCGCACGGGCAATGGCCACCCGTTGTTTCTGACCACCGGAAAGCTCACTGGGCAGGTGATTGGCCCAATCTTTCAAGCCTACCTTGTCGAGGTATTGCAAAGCGACCTGCTGTCTTTCTTTTCTGCCAATCCCTTTATAGTACAAAGGAAGGGCCACATTTTCCAGGGCGTTTTTATAACTGATTAGGTTGAAAGACTGGAAAACAAATCCTAAAAATTTATTACGAAGGATGGCGGCCTTCTTTT
>JASMME010000315.1 GCA_030748365.1 Lutibacter sp. | reverse complement strand
ACAGGTGGTCAGCAAAATAGAAGCTGTTGCGGGTGACCACTCTAGGCACCCTAAAGAAAGAACTGCCTTTGGCCACTTGTTGGTACATCAGGGTGTTGTCTAGGGTAAACTTCCCCAGTGAAATGGCCTTGTGCGCCCTGATCTTCAGGTAGGCCAGCGGTATGTCTGCTTGTACCGGTAAGGCGTTTTCATCAAAATAGGTGTACTGGTCAATCAGGTAGTATTGGGCCTTGAGTTTCCCCCATTTTTCGGATTTCCAAGCCAACCCGATGTTTGAAATCAGCTCATTATTAAAGGAATTCTGCCAGTTATAATCTTGGTAGTCACTCTGGTACAGTTGTTTGTTAAGGTCGGGGCTCCGGTTCGTAATTTCGGCAAAGGCCCGCAGTTCATAAAGGCTGTCTTTTTTGATAAAGGCCGCTGCTTTCAGGCTATTTCCACGTAGGTTTCCTACCAGCACGGTGGCCGCCTGTGCGTTGATATGGAAATGCTTATACTGTGTCTTCCAGTCGGCCTCCAGGCTCAGGGCCTGGCCGGTCAATTTGTTTGAAATGGTATGACTGTCGTAAAACAGGATGCTGTTGTAGTGGTACTGCTGGCTATAATGGCCCAGACTGGCCCGCAATTTCCCCAGTAAGGGCGCCCTGAACTCGGTGTAGAGGCGGTTGTCAAACTTTCGGTACTTTGTAAGATCGTCTATGCTGTTGGTAAAGGCATCTCCATACAGACTGTTGGCCGTTTGTTGGTCAAAGCTGTACTGCTTTTTTTCGTAGGTAAAACGGTGGCCAATTTTCAGAAAGCGCTCCTTACGATCTCTAAAATTGATGGTTGTTAACCTAGCTGAATCTGCTTCTATAAAGGTTGCGACCGCTGTCAATGAGTCAATTCTGGGTTGATTTTCAGTCCTTTGAAGACTGTCGTTACTAAGGCGTTTGATGGATCGCTTTAGCTGCGTTAGCTTTTGGCGTGCGGTGGCAGCAGCTTGGTTATGTGCTTCGCTACGCAGTTTTTTTGAGTACAGGGTATAGGCATGATCGAGGAAGAAACGTTTTCCTTTGAACATAGTCTCAGCGTTGGTGTATTGTACATCCAGCCTGGCCCGTTCAATATAGTTGGGATCTCCGCTTTCGAAATAATTAATCGACAGGTCTGTCAGCCCCCCGTTTTCCTGGTTAAAGAAGTCAAAGCTGGCAAAGTGGGTACGGACGGCGTATTTTTTATTGTCTGACAGGTAATTGACCGAGCTGCTGAAATTCCCGTGACTGGCCAGCGCATGCCGGTACTTTCCGAGCGACCGCAGGCCTTTGTAGCCAATTGAGATGTTTAGGTTTTTAGACAGGTTCATGGTCAGGAATGATTCCAGTACCTGTCCTTGCTCCATACCCGATTGGTACATGAGCTCGCTGGTAGGGGTAGGTACGTGGTAATAATAGATGTCTTCAGCAGCTTTATAAGGGTATTGTTTGGCGCTAAATCCTATGCCTGGAAACAGGGAAACCCCTTCAAAGTCGTAAGCGAGTTTGTTATAGGTTTGTCCTTGGTTATGAAAGGGGAGCCGTTCAAAATCATCCGTACGAAGATGGTTTATTTTAAAAGCCTTTTTCATACTGAGGGTTGTATCAACAAGACTGCTGTCAGAATCAATTCGGATGATCTTATAATCGGTATAGTGCGTCTCCCCACTGAGTTTGATACGAACCTCCTTATTAAACCGTGCGCTATCCCTGTCGAATCCAAGGTTCCTCATACCACCGTCGTCCAGTAAGGCAGGTTTTTTGATTTGCCCGTACATCGCACTTGAAAGGATCAACAATACCAAAAGAAGTCTGTTCTTCATACAATACATTGAGGCGCAAAGTTATGATATTTGATTGAAACGGGTGTCGCTTCTATATCTAAGAATTTATGCTATTTTTGTCGGGATGGGATTACTGAAGTCTTATTGTATCAAAAACGTCTTGGAGGCTGGTACCGATGAGGCCGGACGCGGTTGCCTGGC
>JASMME010000314.1 GCA_030748365.1 Lutibacter sp. | reverse complement strand
GTGCTGATACGGCAAAAGTGGCTGCTAAAGAAGCGCCTGCTGCTAAAGAAGCACCTGCTACTAAAGAAGTACCTGCTACTGAAGAAGCACCTGCTGCTGAAGAAGTACCTGCTGCTAAAGAAGCACCTGTTGCTGAAGAAGCACCTGCTACTGAAGAAGGAACTGTAGAAGATAAAAAATAAGCTACGTAGGTAGTATCAATAAATTCAATAGAAAATAACATGGCAAAAATTACAGCAGCAGAAGTAAATAAGCTGAGAAAATCTACCGGTGCCGGTATGATGGATTGCAAAAATGCCCTCGTAGAGGCAGCAGGTGATTTTGACAAAGCAGTAGAAATACTGCGTAAAAAAGGACAAAAGATCGCGGCCAAAAGAGCAGACCGCGATTCTTCTGAAGGAGCGGTCATCGCAAAAGTAAGCGAAGACAACACCCAGGGAGTAATCATTTCCCTAAACTGTGAAACAGATTTTGTGGCCAAGAACGATGCCTTCGTTTCCCTGGCACACGAATTTGCAACCATCGCGGTTAACTGTGCGTCAAAAGAGGCGTTTCTAAACGCAGACTTTGGCGGAATGAGTGTGGCCGATAAGCTCATCGAGCAAACAGGTGTTATCGGAGAGAAATTAGAGATCGGTGCTTTTGAAAAAGTAGCTGGTGCCTTTGTAGGTTCATATATCCACGCTGGAAACAAAATCGCTTCAGTTACTGCCTTGTCTGCAGTCGTAGAAGAAGCTGCAGGCGTTGCCAAAGACGTTTCTATGCAAGTAGCAGCTATGGGAGCCACCATACTGTCATACAAAGATTTTGATCCTGCATTTATCGCTTCTGAAACAGAGGCCAGGATTGCAGTCATCGAAAAGGATAATATCGAACTAGGCAGGCTGGGTAAGACCCTTAAGAACGTGCCTACCTATATTTCAAGAGCACAGTTGACCGAAGCGGTGATCGAAGAAACCAAGGTGCGATTGCAAGAAGAATTGAAGGCAGAAGGCAAGCCAGAAAAAATCTGGGATCGTATCCTGCCGGGTAAACTGGAAAGATTTATTTCTGACAATACTACCCTGGATCAGGAACAATGCTTGCTGGACCAAAACTTTATCAAAGATGAGAAGCAGACTGTTGCAGATTATATCGCCTCAAAAGGTGTGTCTGTAACTGGGTTTAAAAGAGCCTCTTTGGTATAAGCCTTTTATATATCATAAAAAAAACCGCGCTATTTGCGCGGTTTTTTTATGCTGTAAACTAAGGGTATTAGTCAATTACCATCCCTTGCCTGGCAAGTCGAAATCCTTTTGAGAGTACTTCCTTTTGGGCCTCACTCCCCGCTACCAGCAAAGGATTGGTATGGTTAAAGTGGATAAAGTGAACCTTTTGCTTGTCTTCCGGGGAAAGCCCCTGAAAATGGTCCATGCTTTGGCTTACAAAGGGATGCGGAATATCGGCCATAGACCTACCCTTGATCTCTCCGTCTTTATAGAAAGTGCCGTCTAGTAGGGCAATGTCTACCTGTTGAATCAGTGCGCGGATGTCTCGGTCCCAGTACTGCCATTTGTCAATATCGGGGACAAACAGGACCTGCCTG
Organism: Lutibacter sp.; assembly: GCA_030748365.1. Lineage (GTDB taxonomy): Bacteria > Bacteroidota > Bacteroidia > Flavobacteriales > Flavobacteriaceae > Lutibacter. The sequence continues at coordinate 417 of JASMME010000314.1, read as the reverse complement.
GATCCCAGGTGGATGATATAGGCTGCTGTTTCGGAGTATTCGTCGCGGTGTGGTACCAGAATCGGCTGGACCGAGATGCTTTTATTCAGTGTATAAAGACTGTCTGCTACCATGGGCTTTAGGTCGATCTGTCCCAAACTAACCAACTGACTCCAGGGCCCATTTTGTCGGAGGAAAGCAGCCATTCTCGGCAGGGCAAATACGGGTATTCCGGAGGCACCCATGACTTCCCTACCCAGGTACATCAGACCGGTATAATGCCCCATATGGGCATGGGTCAATAGGATACCGCTGGGGGGTTGGCTGGGTCCTTGCAGGTGTTCAGATAGCCGTTTGACCTGTTCTGGAAGGTCGGGAGTGGCTTCTACCAACCAGTGCTCTTTGGAGATCGGGTCGATCAGTGCCAGCGCGGTGACA
>JASMME010000313.1 GCA_030748365.1 Lutibacter sp. | reverse complement strand
GGTGTGGTTTTACTTTCCTTTTGCACCCTTATCTGTAATTCTGACTTTTTTGACATGAATTTAATTGTCGTGATTAATTAGTCTAATCCAAATAAATAAATTAAGCTACTTTTGGATTATTTTTTCAAAAGAACCATGCCTAAGATTATCACCATTTTTGGTGAAATGGTCTTTGTAAGTATGGTATGCCTAGGACTGGCTATCATCGTGGCAACACTGATTAACTCGAGTGTCTATATTTCGTTTGCGGGTGCTGCCGCAGATAACACTGACCAGGCGATGGGCTTGGTTGCAATGCTATCTGACATGGCTGCCAACGTACCTTTTGTAGATGGAATTCCTGGTATTGACTGGGCTGGAGGCCTGGCCAATGTTTCCGGAGAGGCTGCTGGTAGCTGGAGCAACTTTATAGGGGATATTGAAGGTGGTGTAATGACCATTATCAATGCTTTTATGGTAGTTATCTATTTCTATATCGTTAGAGAGGTTTATAACTTTGCCATGACCTTGATCACAGCCTTTATCAATTTCTTACCAAAACTCGCCATTCCATTGGCCATCAGAAATAAGTAAGATTTTACCTGCTCATTATCACTAACTGATCAAATCAACCAATCAAGTGAAAGATGAGCACTTACAAAAAACACCAACCGCACGGTTGGTGTTTTTTTATTTATACTGCCAGTCTTTTACTGACAACCGGGGCTATAGAGGCCTGTTTAGAAGGTTTCTACCCCTTCGTGTGGCTGGTATACATAGTTAAAAGTATAATAACGGCTTTCATCCGTATAGATATCAGGACTTGCTGGTGCATCTTTGTAATAACTTAGTATCTCCACTTTGGCATACTTTCCGTCGCGGGTTTTAAATACTAGTATTTTTCCGGCTGTGGGAGTGATGACGTGTGTTGAGGAATCATAGGTATACCATCCGTTACCACTACCTCCAGGAATGGCAAAACCGTCGGCGCTATCCTCAACAAGTAATGAAGTGTCCACTGCGGTGACCGTCTCCATTGTTCCAGTAGCAATATAGGCTGCTCCCAACCCATTTCTTTCTGGTTCATCGGTAATTCCAGATGATACCCCGCCATTGACAACGATAGACGAGCCCCTAAAGGCGATGTCCCAGTCTGTATCACTGTCGGTGCTGTTACCTGTTTCAAAATCAAATTTGGCGAATGCGCCGGATACAGGTTGCCCCATACCGCCTTCTTGGGGGGCGTACAGGTTGGTCATTTGCCCACTGACAGGGAGGTCTTTTTGGTAAGTATTCCATCCGTAGTTATCTGTATTATCAGCTGCAGGAACAGGTTCATTGATTCCTTCTTCAAGGGTGCTTACTTTCTTTTTATAAAGGCTTATTTCTGTATCAGATACATTGTTGAAGAAGATTACATAATAGGCACTGTTGCTTTCGCGGTAGCCAATCCAGCGTTGTTCATCGCTTGCGTAATATTCTTTTACGATGTCGTAGTTACTTTGGGCGAATCCACCTGCCAGGTCATAAGTAATCGCCTCTTGGCTAAACGTATAAGTAGCTATTTGGGTGGTCTCTCCAACGGGAAACTCCCTGCCAAAGGATCCTTCGATATCAAATGGGTCATTTCCAGGTACCGGTTCGTCTTGCTCCTGTGTACAAGAAATAGCCCCTGCAAAAAAGGTCAGTAAAATTAGAAATTTAATTGTTTTCATATGATTATATATTAAAATTGAATGTTTATTTTTCCGTATACAAGACAGCCGGGCAAGTTGTTGATGTTCTTTGTGTCTGTATAGTCAAAGAGGTTATCTACCCCAATACCCAGTTGGTATTTTTTACAGTATGTTTTGTTAAAAGCGAGGTCCCAAACGGCATAGCCTTTTACAAAATCATCGTAGGCATCTAAGTAACTGTTGGTGTTGCTGTCATATAAGCCGTATTTACTGCGATAGGTAGCCCGTATATTGGCATTGGCATTCCAGTTTGGTATGCTGACAAACGCCTTGATATTGAGCATGTGTTTGGAGCGGTTATACAG
>JASMME010000312.1 GCA_030748365.1 Lutibacter sp. | reverse complement strand
AACTGCTACGGGCGATGCTACAGTTGTTAATCACCCAGCTAGGTTACGCCAAGTTTATGTTTTAACTTCTACTGGATCGCCTTCGATTGTGTTTAAAGATGGTGGTGCAAGCGGTACAACGCTCTGGACACAGAACTTAAAAGCATCGAATACCTGTTTACCGGGCGGATAACAGGTATACTGTGTATATTCAGAACGTACGAAGCGGGTCAGCGCTGCGAAATAGGGTTTGTCAAATTCAGCCTCCAGGTAAGGACGCCAGCTTTCAGCAATTTTTACGTTGGTCATCAGAATCTCAGTTAAATGTATATTTTTGTATCACCCTTCAAAAATACACATTTTTATGGCCGGTATCTCGGAAAAAACACTGATCGACCTCGAATTCACCACCGTACTGGAAACAGTTAGCGACCATTGTATGACTAATCTGGGGCGTGCAGCCTGTACAAAAATCCGTCCCATAGGCACCCAAAAAAAACTTATCAAGGCCTTGCAACAGGTACATGAATACAGTGCCTCTTTTAGCAGCGAGAACCGCTTTCCCGGTCATTATTTTGATGATATCCAACAAGAGCTAAAACTCTTACAGATTGAAAACAGCCACCTGGAACCGCCTGCCTTTTTAAAAGTGTTGCACAATACAGTCCTGATTTTTAAACTCAAGACCTATCTGAAAAAATTCAAAGACCACTACCCTACCCTTTTTGAAGTTGGCTCGGAGATAGCCTACCAACCAGTCATTGCAGAAAAGATCAAGGCAGTCATCACCTCCTTTGGAGAAGTGGATGAAAAGGCCTCAGTACTGCTAAAAGAAATCCGTCGGGAAATCCAGTCAGTACGGAGTCTGATTACTGCCAGTTTTACAAGGGCACTGGGTAAATACAAGGGCCTGGGCTACCTCGATGATATCCAGGAATCTGTCATTGACCACCAGCGTGTACTGGCCGTCCAGGCCATGAACCGACGCAAGGTAAAAGGCAGCCTGCTGGGCAGTTCAAAGACTGGAAGTATTGTCTTTATTGCCCCGGAAGCCACCTTGAAACACAGCAGGGAATTGCAGAATCTCTTATACGACGAACAACAAGAAGTCATCAGGATTTTACGGGCACTCAGTGAACAGTTACGCGAATACATCCCCGCAATGGAAAGCTACCAGACATACCTGACCGGGCTGGATGTCATCGCTGCCAAAGCAAAATATGCCCACCAGATACAAGCCTGCTTACCAGAAATCACTGACCGAAAACAGGTGTATTTTAAAGACGCTTTCCACCCGATACTTCTGGCAAAGAATACCGAACAGCGGCTGGAAACCGTCCCACAGACCATCCACCTACACGATGACCAACGAATCATTGTCATTTCCGGACCCAATGCCGGAGGTAAAAGTATTACCCTAAAGACTGTAGGGCTCTTACAGGTGATGCTACAAAGTGGCTTGCTAATTCCCGTACACGAACGCTCATCGACCTACTTCTTTGACAAGGTTCTTACAGACATTGGCGACAACCAATCTATCGAAAATCAGTTGAGCACCTATAGTTACCGCCTAAAAAACATGCGTGCCTTTTTAAAACAGTGCAACGAACGCAGCCTGTTCCTAATTGATGAGTTTGGTACTGGTAGCGATCCAGAACTGGGAGGAGCACTGGCAGAAATTTTCCTGGAGGAATTCTACCAAAAAAAGGCCTTTGGAATTATTACCACCCACTATGCCAATCTCAAGGTACTGGCAAACGAACTTCCCCAAATCACCAATGCCAATATGCAATTTGACGAACGGAGCCTGCAACCTTTGTTCAAGCTGTTTATAGGGCAGGCCGGGAGCTCTTTTACCTTTGAAGTGGCGCAAAAAAACGGGATTCCTTTCCAGTTGATCAACCGGGCCAAAAAACGGGTGGCCGCTGAAAAGGTACGACTGGACAAGACCATTTCGCGGCTACAAAAAGAAAGAAGCAAATTGCAAAAAACCACCGAATCCCTGGAAAAGGAAACCAACCGGGCCCTGGAACAGTCCGAAACGCTCACTGA
>JASMME010000311.1 GCA_030748365.1 Lutibacter sp. | reverse complement strand
AGTCTTCCTTGCCGGCGATGACAGAAGACAGGGTACTTTTTCCCGAACCGTTGGGCCCCATAATGGCATGCACTTCCCCCGGTTTTATATGGAGGTTGATCCCATTTAAAATCTTTTTATCTTGTATACTTGCGTGTAGGTTTTTTATCTGCAACATATTTTTTTGCTCTGTAAGGCTTTTTGGCAGCCTTGTTCCTATCAAATATCTTTCAAAAAATGCGCGCCATTCCTTTGTCAGGGGGCATTTTCCGCTGTCTTGTTTATCAGCCCACGGATCCTTCCAGGCTGACTTCTAGTAATTTTTGTGCCTCTACGGCAAATTCCATGGGCAATTTGTTCAATACCTCTTTGCTAAAGCCGTTGACGATTAGCGCAATGGCTTTTTCTGTGTCAATACCCCGCTGCCTACAATAGAACAATTGGTCTTCCCCTATTTTACTAGTGGTTGCTTCGTGTTCAATGTGGGCGCTTTTGTTTTTTACCTCAATATAAGGGAATGTATGGGCGCCACAGTCATTTCCCATTAGCAAGGAATCACATTGTGAAAAATTCCGGGCATTGTGCGCCCTCGGATTGATGCGAACCAAGCCCCGGTAAGAATTCTGTGATTTTCCGGCAGAGACCCCCTTTGATATAATGGTGCTTTTGGTGTTCTTTCCCAGGTGGATCATCTTGGTGCCGGTATCGGCCTGTTGGTGGTTGTTGGTCACAGCGATGGAATAGAACTCACCGACCGAATTGTCTCCCTTCAACACACAGCTCGGGTATTTCCAGGTGACGGCGCTTCCGGTCTCTACCTGTGTCCACGATATGGTAGCGTTCTTTTCACAAAGACCACGTTTGGTAACAAAATTATACACCCCTCCCTTGCCTGCTTTGTCGCCGGGATACCAGTTCTGTACTGTGGAGTACTTGATCTCGGCATCGTCCAGTGCAATCAGTTCCACCACGGCAGCGTGCAGTTGGTTTTCATCCCGTTGTGGGGCGGTACAGCCTTCGAGGTAGCTCACATAACTGCCCTTATCAGCAATGACCAAGGTGCGTTCAAACTGCCCGGTACCTCCTTCGTTGATTCTGAAATAAGTAGACAGTTCCATTGGGCAGGTAACCCCTTTGGGTATATAGCAGAAAGAGCCATCTGAAAAGACGGCTGAATTCAGTGCCGCATAAAAATTATCGGTTTTGGGGACAATACTCCCCAGGTATTTTTTAACCAGTTTCGGGTGCTTTTCAATGGCTTCGGAGATTGGGCAAAAGATAATGCCTTTTTCCTGCAGGGTCTTTTTAAAGGTCGTCGCCACAGACACGGAGTCCATCACCACATCAACGGCCACATTGCTCAGGCGCTTCTGTTCATCGATGGAAATACCCAATTTTTCAAAGGTCTTTAGCAGTTCAGGATCTACCTGATCGAGGGAGTCTAGTTTTTCCTGCTGTTTGGGGGCTGCATAGTAACTGATGTCTTGGAAGGCAGGTTGTTGGTAGTTTACATTGGCCCAGTCGGGTTCCTCCATGCTTTGCCAGATACGGAAGGCATCCAGTCGCCATTCAGTCATCCAGGTAGGTTCCTTTTTCTTTTTGGAAATGGCCCTGACAATCTCCTCGTTAAGGCCCGCGGGAAACTTATCCGTTTCGATGTCCGTATAAAAGCCGTAGGCATACTCTTTGGTCTCGAGTTCCTTTTTTAAGTCGTCTTCTGTAAACTTGTTCATAGGCCTTGATGCATGATTATGAGGGGCAATATTTCAGGGGGCTGATTGGATTCGGTTTACAAAGAAAAGCTTTCCCCGCATCCGCAGGTTCGTTCGGCATTGGGATTGTTAAATACAAACCCGGTGCCGTTAAGCCCTCCCGAATAGTCGAGGGTGGTGCCCACCAAGTATAAAAAGCTCTTGTTATCTACGAGGATACTAATCCCGTTGTCCTGAAACAACTTGTCGTTTTCCCCTTGTTCTTTGTCGAAGGTTAGTTCATACGAAAGACCGGAACAGCCGCCGCTTTTAACCCCTACCCGAATAAAATTGCGGGAAGGGTCAAATCCGTCCTCTTCCAT
>JASMME010000310.1 GCA_030748365.1 Lutibacter sp. | reverse complement strand
TTCTGGGGGGCTTACTCGCGTTGTTATTTGGGGTAAAATACATCCACCAACGCAGCCTTACCTCTTTGGTCACCAGCCGGGAAACCATCGATTGGAAGCGTGCTTTGTATGCCTTTGGCGTCTGGTTTTTGTTGGGTGTTATGATGTTGACAATCGCTTATTGCCTGGCACCGGAGCACTATGTATGGAATTTTAAGCCCTGGCCTTTTTTGCTCCTTTTCCTAATTTCTTTCTTGCTGCTACCGATACAAACAAGCATGGAAGAGCTCTTATTCAGGGGCTACCTTATGCAGGGTTTTGGCACCTGGTTTCAAAACAGTGCCGTAGCCTTGGTCCTTAGTGCTGTGATTTTTGGCTTGCTACACGGCTTGAATCCAGAGGTGGAGAAGTTAGGATGGATTACGATGGTGTATTACATAGGAACCGGTCTTGTATTGGGGATTATGACCCTTATGGATGAGGGGATGGAACTGGCCCTGGGTTTTCATGCGGCTAATAATGTGGTAGCCGCCCTTTTTGTAAGTACCGACTGGACTGTTTTTCAGACAGAAGCCCTGTTGGTAGATATCTCGGAACCCAGTGTTGGTTGGGAGATGTTTGTGCCTGTAGGCATACTCTTCCCACTGGTTTTAACCTTATTTTCTCACAAATACAGATGGACTGGCTGGAAGGAAAAAATTACGGGGCCTGTCCGAAAACCGTTGCTAATTGAAGAAGATGAAATGATCGCCTAACTGGTTTTCCTATGCCCATCACGCCCTCCATACATACAGATTTCAGGTTACAGGGAAAGGCTTTTTCCAATCCTACGGAATGCCTCGATTTTGCCCGAACCCTTTCCCGAGAAGCGGCGATATTTCTGACGGATTGGTTTGACGACAAAGACTACGTTTTGGTACAGACCTCTGGATCTACCGGTAGCCCGAAACAGATTCGTCTCACCAAGCAGCATATGCGTAATAGTGCGCAGGCAACGGCTGATTTCTTTGGCTTGCTGCCCGGTACAACAGCCCTTTTATGCCTCTCACCTGGCTATATTGCTGGCAAGATGATGTTGGTCAGGGCCCTGGTTCTTGGCTGGCACCTCGATCTGGTACCTCCGGTATCTACTCCTTTGGCGGGGCACCACAAAAAGTATGATTTTGCCGCCATGGTACCCTTACAATTGGGCCATTCATTGTCAGCGGTTTACCGTATTCGCACCTTGATTGTGGGCGGGGGTGCAGTATCTACCACGCTGTTGAAAGCCCTGCGTGGTCTTTCAACCCGTGTCTTTGAGACCTATGGCATGACGGAGACCATTACCCATATAGCAGTTAAGAGGCTAAACCCATCCGAGGAGTCAACCCTTGATAAGTTCCCTGCGTTTCGGGTATTACCGGGTATTACCCTTGAAATAGACCGCCGAAATTGCTTGGTTATCAACGCTCCGGAGGTGTCGGAAACGCCCGTTGTGACCAATGACTTGGTCAGCTTGCTATCTGATCAAGAATTCCAGTGGCTTGGTCGGTTTGACAGCCTTGTCAATTCGGGCGGAATAAAACTAATCCCAGAGCAGATTGAGGCAAAGTTGGCATCGGCCATTCAGGGGCGTTTTTTTCTGGCGGGGCTGCCCGATGCCTTGCTGGGCGAAAAACTGGTGTTGCTATTGGAGGCGCAAACAATGGAGGAGGAGTCACTCCAGCGGATATACCGAGAAAGCGGCCTGTCCCGTTATGAAATACCCAAGACCTGCTATACCCTAGCGCACTTTGTTAGTACCCCCACCCAAAAGATTGACCGATCCAGGACCTTGGCTTTGCTCCCCAAAAGAAATAGCAAACAGTCAAAAAAATAAACTTATAGTGACATCGAGTGATATACGTTTTGTACATCATCGTCCTCTTCCAGGCGTTCGATTAGTTTTTCGACATCTGCCTGTTGTGCCTCATTTATAGAAGTGGTGCTGGTGGGGATGCGTTCAAAGCCAGAAGACAGGATTTCCAGCTCAGTTGCTTCCAGGTATTTCTGGATGGCCCCAAACTGCTCAAAAGGGGCATAGACCAAAATTCCGTCTTCATCTTCGAAAACCTCTT
>JASMME010000030.1 GCA_030748365.1 Lutibacter sp. | reverse complement strand
TGAAGCTGATCGTAGAGATCTTCTAGGATCTTCAGAAAGAGATGATTGTGGTGGCAGTGGTCCAGATGTTGGTTGTGATGGTGTATGTTTTAGCGGTCTTGAAGATGTTGGCTGTGGTTGTGATAATCCTGGTCCTTCAGGCTGTGATAATGAATGTGGTTCAACAGCAGAAATTGATGATTGTGGTGTATGTGGTGGTGATAATTCTTCTTGTGCAGATTGTGCAGGAACACCAAATGGTAGTGCTGTAGAAGATGAGTGTGGCACGTGTGATGCGGATAGCTCTAATGACTGTGTACAGGATTGTGCTGGTACATGGGGTGGTGGTGCAGTGATTTCAGATTTTTATACAGATGCAGATGGTGATGGTATTGCCGACAAAGATGATGCTTGTCCTAATACCAAAGGTACCAAAGAACACAAAGGATGTCCTGACACCGATGGAGACCGTGTGATCGACAAAAATGACGCTTGTCCTACTGTTGCAGGTCCCGCAGCCAACAAAGGATGTCCTTGGCCAGACACTGACAACGATGGAGTCTTAGACAAAGATGATGCCTGTGTGAATCAAGCAGGTCCTGCTTCTAACAATGGTTGCCCACAGATTTCAGCGGCTGAAGTGGCCGAATTGAAGACCCTGTTTACTGGTGTTTATTTTGCACTCGGATCCTCCGAATTTACAGAAGACACCCCTTCTAGACTGGAAGCCTCCGCCAAAATCATGGCCAAATATACGACGGCTCATTTTGTGATTTCAGGACACACTGACAGTGTAGGAACCCAAGCACGTAACCAAAAACTTTCTGAAAAGAGAGCTGCTGCAGTCAAAGCATTCCTTGTTTCCAAAGGCGCTTATGAGGCGAATCTCACAACCAAAGGATATGGTGAAAAAGCACATGTTGATACCAATATGACAGAAGCCGGTAGGGCCAAAAACCGTAGGGTAGGTATCGATTTGGCTAACTAAATTTTTAAGGCCTTGTCTTTTGACATCAGCCGATAATCTAAAAAAAACCAGTGATGTTTCATCACTGGTTTTTTTATATCCGAGAAAAAAATCTTGCAACGCGCCCATTCATCGGATATGGGTGGGTATGGTGTGGGTTTGATTGACGGATAAAATTTACATGAACAAACCAAGTTACTTTGGCCTAGCTTTTATATTTTTATAGGAGATTAATTATCCGTCATGGAAGCATTTATAGAACGTGTTGTCAAAGAAGTATTTGCTCAGGGAAAAGCGCCCCAGGAGTTGATCTTTGTACTGCCGAGTCGGCGTGCCTGTGTCTTTCTCAGAAGGGCTGTCATGCATCAAATGAAAGACAGTGCTTTCCTCCCGGAAATCCGTTCTATAGAAGATTATATACAAGACATTGCCGACGGCTCCCTCATTGACAGTACACAGCTTTTATTTGAATTGTACAGCATCTATAGAGAAGTAAGTCCCCGGGAAAACTTCAGCACCTTTGACGTCTTTTCTCAATGGGCAATTACAGCCCTACAAGATTTTAGTGAGATTGACAGTGCCTTGGTTGATACAGAGGCCTTGTTTGGCAATTTAAAGGATCTGAAGCAACTCAATAGCTGGTTTTTGGAAAAAGAACCCAGTGCCTTGTCTATTGACTATCTCCGTTTTTTCGAACAACTCCAAACACTCTACAACCGTTTATCTCAGCAGCTAAAAGCGCGCAAGATCGGCTACCAAGGACTCCTGTACAGAGAGGCAGCCGAACAGCTTGAGTTTTACATGAGTAGCCTCGGACAAAAACACATCATTTTTGCGGGTTTCAACGCCCTAAACAAAGCCGAAGAATTTATTTTTCAAGGCTTGCTAGACAATGGTTTGGCCACCGTTTACTGGGATGTCAATGACTCGTTTTTTGACAATTCTCATATCGCAGGTACCTTTGTAAGACGTTATAAAGAGACCTGGCCTTATTATAGGAATCACCCTTTTTTATGGATAAATCCTACCTGTCAGCCTGCCGATATTCAAATCATAGGAGCCCCTAAAAACACGGCCCAAATTCATTGTGCAGGGGCCTTACTGGCAGGTATCAACAACCTGCATAAAACAGCCCTGGTATTGGCGGACGAATCTTTATTACCCATGGCGATTAATGCCTTGCCCGACCGTGTTGAAGCGGTCAATATAACCATGGGCTATCCCTTGAAATACCTACCTACAGCACAACTCTTTGAAGCTGTTTTTGACCTGTATCTAAACCGGGAAAAACTAGGTAAAAGCCAGGAAAAGGTTTTTTATCACAAAGACGTCTTGAACCTGTTAGGACATCCCTTGCTGGACAAGACACTGGGTCCGATACTCGGGAAAATAAGTCAACACATCAAGACAGAGAACGTGGTATTTATTTCCTGTGAAAACATGGAAGAACTGCTTACAAAAGAAGAAATTGACAAGGCCCAAAACGTGCTGTCATTGTTTGATTTCCCAGAAGAACCAACGGCAATTATTGAAGGCTGTATTGCCTTGTTAAGGTATCTGAATCCCTCTTTTTCAGGAGTAGACAAAGAGTATTTATACCGTCTATACCTTATCTTTCAACAATTAAAGACCCTGAATGCTGCCTATGGATATCTCCACAATATAAAGACCCTGGCCCTGTTCTTTCGCCAGGTCTTACACAATGAAAAACTCTCCTTTCAGGGAGAACCCCTAAAAGGCTTACAATTGATGGGTATGCTCGAAACACGTGCCCTCGACTTCGAGCACGTGATCATCACCTCGGTAAATGAGGGGATATTACCCGCTGGAAAGGGTGTATCCTCTTTTATCCCCTTTGATATCAGGAAACATTTTGGATTGCCCACCTACCATGAAAAAGACGCCCTTTTCGCTTATCATTTTCACCGTCTATTACAACGTGCCAAGAGTGTTTGTTTGCTGTACAATACAGAAACTGATGGCTATGGTGCGGGAGAGAAAAGCCGTTTTATTACGCAACTTCAAATGGACAGGCCCAACATTGCTGAACAGGTCATTCGTCCTGAGGTCCAGCAGTACACACTTCCGCGTTTAGAAATAGCCAAAACCCCAGAGGTAATGGCAACACTCAACAATCTTTTTGCACATGGCATCTCTGCCTCTGCGCTATCTAACTACCTCTACGACCCCATTCAATTTTACGAAAAGTCGGTCCTTAAGATCCGTGAAGAGGTAAATGTGGCTGATGCCATAGAAGACCAGGTGATGGGTACGGTCATCCACGAAGTGCTAAGGGGCCTGTACGAACCCTATAAGGGATGTTTTCTACAACCGAAAGACATCGATAATATGTCTTTGATGGTAGAACCCCTCCTTCTTAAATATGTGACGGTTTTTTACAAGAAGGGGCCTATTGAAACAGGGAAGAACCACCTAATCTTCGAAATATCTAAAAAGCATATCCAACGATTTCTGGCCCAGGAAAAAAGGCTACTTTCGGAACACAATCAATTGAAAATACTAGCCCTTGAAGCAGACATGTCAACGACCCTTGACGTGGCGGGAATCGATTACCCAATCCGTATAAGAGGGGTGGTAGACAGGATTGACTCCCTAAACGGAGTTACCAGGATCATCGATTATAAAACGGGTCGGGTACTGCCAACGGTACTAAAAATTCCCGATCTCTCCGTAGTAATCGAAGCTTATAAATTTTCCAAAGCATTGCAGGTAATGCTTTACGCTTACCTGTATACTTCGAAAGATAATACCTCGTTGGACAAGCCACTGCAAGCCGGCATCATATCTTTTAAAAACCTACATGCTGGTTTTTTAAAAATTAACTTCTCCGATAAAAGAGGCGGGAAAGACCATTCGATAGGTGCGGAAGAAATAAACCAGTTCACCGGAAAGCTACGCCAATTGATCAAAGAAATACTAAACCCAGAAAATCCATTTATCAGGCAAGAGGATCTTCCTTTTGAAAAAAAATAACCATGCAGGTACAGCAACAGATTCTCCTTGAAAACACCAAACATCAAAGACCCATTCTGGGTGATGTTTTTTATAAACAGAACGGGCAAAAAAAGCCCCTGGTAATATTTTGTCACGGGTATAAAGGCTATAAGGACTGGGGTGCCTGGAACCTTGCCGCAGCCTCGTTTGCAGCACAAGACCTGTTCTTTCTAAAATTCAATTTTTCACACAACGGAGGCAACCGGAACGAGCTGATTGATTTTCCCGACCTGGAAGCTTTTGGGCAGAACAACTACTGCCTGGAACTGGATGACCTGGAAACAGTAATCAACTGGATACAGGATTCACACTATGCCTCAGAGATCAACCTGGAAGATATAAGCCTGGTCGGCCATTCCCGTGGTGGGGGTATTGTCTTGATAAAGGCCGCAGAAAATTCACGTATCAAGCGGGTGATTAGTTGGGCCGGCGTATCGGATTATGCCGCACGTTTTCCTACAGGGGAAGAGCTCGAAGCATGGAAAGAAACGGGTGTATCTTATGTTGAAAATGCCCGTACCAAACAACAAATGCCCCACTATTACCAGTTTTTTGAGAATTTTAAAGCGCATGAAGCAAGGTTAACCATCCAACGGGCTGTATCAGCACTGTCTGTGCCTCAGTTGGTTATTCAGGGTGCTTGTGACGAGGTCGTACTCCCACAGGAAGCGCGCAACCTGCATGCCTGGAATCCGCAGAGTACACTGAGCATTATCGAAGGTATGAACCATGCATTGGGTGCTGTACAGCCCTGGAAGAAAAACCAAATGCCTGAGGACCTGGCAAAGGTAGTGGCGGCAAGTGTCCGATTTATTAAAAATAAAATATGATTATTTCAAGAGCAGACACAGCGGATCTAGAAACCCTCCACACCCTTACGCGCGCCTGCGCGGAGGATTTGATTGGGAAAGGTATCTTTCAATGGAACGACTATTATCCTTCTACTGAAATCCTGGCAACAGATATCGCCCGTCAAGAATTGTGGAAGCTCGTATATGAGGGACAGCTCATCGGTATGATTGTATTAACAACCTTAGAAGATGCAGTCTATACCACTGTTCAATGGCCACTGGCAGACCCCAACCCTTTGTATATCCATCGGTTGGCAGTACAGCCTGCTTTTCAGGGGAAGGGATTTGCACAAAAACTAATGGACTTTGCAGAAACCCATGCTTCTGACCAACAATATAGCTCCCTCAGGTTAGACACTTTTAGCATGAATAAGCGCAACCAACGCTTTTACGAACAACGAGGCTACCAACAATGTGGGCTCATTTATTTTGCAAAGCAAAGTGAACATCCTTTTTATTGCTATCAAAAGGCCGTAGATGTATAAAGCTTCCACCATTACGTTTTCGGGCATCAACAAACTGGCCTTGCCTGCCTTGATTTCAGGTATTGCCGAACCTTTGCTGTCTCTGACCGATACGGCCATTGTGGGCAATATAGATCAAAACCCAACACAGGCCCTAGCCGCCGTTGGGATTGCTGGTTCTTTTATTTCGGCGCTGGTATGGATCCTGGCACAAACTCGGTCGGCAGTATCTGCAACCATTTCCAGGTACCTAGGCAAGCGGAGTTTGCATGAAATTGCAGACCTGCCCGCCCAAATCATGTTGATAAACCTGGCGTTGAGTATCGTTATCTGTTTGGTCACCCTGTTTTTCTCCGTGGAAATTTTTCAGTTGTACAATGCGGAAGGGGCCCTGTTAGCTGAAACAGTCTCTTACTATAAAATCAGAGCGCTGGGCTATCCCATGACACTTTTTGTATTTACAGCCTTCGGTGTTTTCAGGGGCCTACAAAACACTTTTTGGCCAATGGTTATCAGTATTTCAGGGGCCTTGATAAACGTTGTATTGGACCTGGTCCTCGTTTTTGGAATTGAGGGCTTGGTTGCCCCAATGCAGGTAGCGGGTGCGGCCTGGGCCAGTGTAATATCGCAAGTAATTATGGCTGTATTGGCCCTGGTAATCCTCTTAAAAAAGACCCCTTTTAACCTGCGTTTTTCCTGGCCTTTTAACAAAGAAATCCCCAACGTACTGTCGATCAGTTTTAACCTGATCATCAGGGCGCTGGCCCTGAATGTGGCGCTCTACTTGGCCAATTCCTACGCCACGAGCTACGGTGCGCATTATATTGCTGCGCAAACCATTGCCTTTCAAATCTGGTTGTTCTTTGCCTTTTTTATAGATGGGTATTCCAGCGTTGGCAATATTGTATCCGGAAAACTTTTGGGAGAACAGCACTATCAAAAAATGTGGCTTTTAAGTATCAAGCTGAGCAAATATTCGGTAGTCGTGTCCTTTCTGTTGGTGTTTGTTTGTGCGATTTTTTACCGGCAGATCGGTATGCTGTTTTCGGAGGAATACCGAGTCTTAGAAGCCTTTTACCATATATTCTGGATGGTATTACTTATGCAGCCTATCAATGCAGTGGCCTTTGTGTTCGATGGCATCTTTAAAGGCCTGGCCGAAGCAGCCACCCTTAGAAACCTACTACTGGTGGCTACGTTCCTGGGCTTTATACCCGTTTTACTAATCGCGGATTACTACCAGTTGAAACTCGTTGGAATCTGGCTGGCCTTTACAGTCTGGATGCTGTTGCGAGCCGGGATACTGGTTGTCAAATTCAGGCGGAATTATTTGTTTAAAAACCCGTAACTTTGGGCTTCTATGGATCGCGGACATGTTGAGGTACATATTGATCATAAAATAGCCAACGTTCGGTTTGGCCATCCTTTGGGCAATTCCCTGCCATCACGTCTTTTGGACGATCTGGCAGCAGCCTTCCACCGGCTAAGTGCACACGATCAGGTACGTGTAATCGTACTCAGCAGTGAACAGCACCGTGCTTTTTGTGGCGGGGCTTCCTTTGAAGAACTGTTGCAGGTGACAAACCAGGAAGAAGGACAACAGTTTTTTAGTGGCTTTGCCAAGGTTATCAATGCCATGCGCGTATGTTCCAAACCAATTGTAGGGGTCGTTCACGGAAAAACAGTGGGGGGCGGTGTTGGCCTGGCCGCTGCCTGTGATTATTGCCTCGCAACCGAACAAGCCTCCATCAAGCTTTCTGAACTTGCGATTGGAATTGGTCCCTTCGTTATTGCCCCAGCAGTGGAACGAAAAATTGGCCTGGCTGCTTTTTCGACGCTCTCTCTTGAAGCCAGTAGTTGGAAAAATGCTCAGTGGGCCTTGGAAAAAGGCTTGTATGCGCAGGTTTTTAAGACCGTGAAGGCGTTAAATACAGCTGTTGAAGAAATGACCAAGAACCTTTCAGAATACCACGCGGAGGCACTGTACGCCATGAAGAAAATGTTTTGGGAAGGCACTGAACACTGGGATGAATTGCTTGAGGAAAGAGCGGCGGTCAGTGGTGCGCTTGTGCTTTCCGACAGCGTAAAAAAGACCCTTACAAAAATCAAAAAGGCATGATGTTAACACAGCTCATAGGATGGTTTCAACAGGTTAACATTGAAGAAAAGATAAAAAATGCCCCTGACAAAAGCTACGAGATAGGAGTGGTGATTGGCACATACCTGCCTTTTGTTGTATTGGCCCTGATAGCGTACATCGTTTTTTACAGGGTTAAAAACCGCAAAGATTTATAAGATTACGGACTGTTAGCCCCCTTTACAATGGATACGATTAGAATTACCAAGCAATTTGATTTTGAAACCGGCCATGCCTTATATGGATACGACGGTAAATGCAAAAATGTGCACGGACATAGCTATAAACTGTTTGTAACAGTTATAGGAACCCCTATCAGCGATGCCTCCCATGTAAAGCACGGTATGGTAATCGATTTTAGCGATCTTAAAAAGATTGTAAATACGGAGATTGTGAATCAATTTGACCACGCGACAGTATTTAATAAAAACACACCGCACATAAGCCTGGCAGAAGAACTTTCTAAAAGGGGTCATCATATCATCCTGGCAGATTACCAACCCACCAGCGAAATGATGCTGATAGATTTTGCCAAAAAAATTAAGGCCCGTTTGCCAGACCGTGTTCGTTTGCATTCGCTAAAATTACAGGAGACAGGAAGTTCCTGTGCTGAATGGCATGCCGGGGATAACTCTTAGCTTACTGACCGTTAAAACTGTTCATGGTGTTGTGGACGCCACTAACGCCGAATGACCTGATCAGTTCGGCAGACTTTTCAATACGTTCCGATAGTTGCTCCCCTTCCTCTTTGGACCATTTTCCGAGTACAAAGTCAGCCTGACGACCCCTAGAGAAATCGTTGCCCACACCAAACCGGAAGCGGGCATAATTCTGTGATTGCAAGACCGCGTTGATATCCTTCAGGCCATTGTGGCCACCGTCACTGCCACTTTCTTTCAGGCGAATGCTTCCAAAAGGAAGGTTGAGATCGTCACAAATGACCAGGAGGTTTTCCATTGGTATTTTTTCTTTGCCCAGCCAGTACCTCACCGCCTTGCCACTTAAGTTCATATAGGTAGACGGTTTTAGCAGTACAAAAGTCCTCCCTTTAAAACGAAAACGACCCACCGTACCCAGCTTCTGATTGTCAAAAACAACTTCCTGATCCGCGGCGATCTTATCCAAAATCCTAAAACCAATATTGTGGCGTGTGTCGGTGTATTGCGCACCGATATTTCCCAGGCCAACCACCAAGTATTTTTTCATAGAATGGTCTGTGTTTTCTTTCTTTTTACCGAACAATAACGGTAGTAAATGAGGCAAGCGCATGGCGCAAAGGTACAAAAGTACAGCTTTATAATTTTTCCCCGGTGGTAAATATCCCTTGGTCTACTGCCTTTTTATAAAAGAAAAAAGCGCTGCAGGGCAACGCTTTTTTTATATCTGTTAACACAACTGATTTGCTAAGCCTCTGTACTTGCTTCTTCTGCAGCACCCTCAGCTTCTTCAGTTCCTTCTTCGTCCTCATCTTCTTCCTCATCCTCAGCAACATTTCGAGAAGTTCTGACCTGAACCACCACGGTGTTATCAGGATGTAGGATGGTGAACTTTTCTTCGGCCAGTTCAGTTACGTACACTTTGCTTCCAATCCTCAATTTAGAAATATCTGCATTGATAAAATCTGGAAGGTCTGCAGGCAAGGCCCTGACACTTAATTTCCGCATAGGGAAACGAAGGGAACCTCCGTTCAATACCCCTGGCGCGTTGCCCACCAACTTTACCGGAATGTTCATAGTGACCAGCTTGTCATCAAAAAGCTGGTAAAAATCTATGTGTAAGATTTTGTCCGATACCGGGTGGAACTGGATGTCTTGTATGATGGCATTGTAGGTGGCACCCTCCAATTCAATCGTTGCAGTATATACGTTGGGTGTATACACCAAATTCCTAAAGGCAATTTCCGCTGCTGAAAAGTGTATGGGTTTGTCTCCTCCGTATAATACGCAAGGAACCTTTTCAGCATTACGTAGGGCTTTGGTTGCAGCCTTGCCCACGCTTTCTCTTTTAGATCCGTTGATTGTAATCGATTTCATGATTATCGTATGATTATTATTAAGTTACATTAAAAATTGTCCGCTGATCGATTGGTTGTCTTGAACCTTGTGCATCACATCGGCAAACAAAGGGGCGCAAGATACAACTTTTATTTTAGAACTTTCCCTTTTTAAAGGGATCGTATCAGACACAATTAATTCTTCCAATTGGGAGTTTTCAATACGTTCATAGGCGTCTCCCGAAAGGATGGGATGTGTACAAACAGCCCGGACACTTAAGGCCCCTTTTTCAATCATCAGATCCGCTGCTTTGGCAAGGGTTCCTCCAGTATCGATCATATCGTCAACCAGTACCACATGCCGGTCTTTTACCTCTCCGATTAGCTCCATCGTAGCAATTACATTCGCCTTAAATCGTTGCTTATAACAAATGACGACTTCGCTTTCTAGGTAACGGGAATAGGCATAGGCCCTTTTGGACCCACCCATATCCGGGGAAGCGGCGGTTAGGTTTTCGAGCTGTAGACTTTTTATATAGGGCAAGAATATGGTAGACGCATACAGGTGGTCAACAGGCTTTTCAAAAAAGCCCTGAATCTGATCAGCATGCAGGTCCATGGTCATGATCCTCGTGGCACCGGCTGCCTGCAACAGGTTGGCAACCAGTTTGGCGCCAATGGCCACACGCGGCTTGTCTTTGCGATCTTGCCTGGCCCAACCGAAGTAAGGGATTACTGCCGTGATATGTCGTGCAGAGGCCCTTTTGGCAGCATCCAACATCAACAGCATCTCCATCAGGTTGTCTGCATTGGGGAAGGTAGATCCGATGATAAAAATACGCCGTCCCCTAACTGATTCTGCA
>JASMME010000309.1 GCA_030748365.1 Lutibacter sp. | reverse complement strand
AATCAGTATAATGACAGGTTATAGGAGCGCAAAAGAGGGGGCAATTCTATTAGTAAGCGACCTACTGCAGTCTTGTTTGGTACAAAGCAGTCAACCGTTTTTTTTAGTATATTGATGGTGTAAAAATCATCTTTTGTCCTATTTCGATAGTCATAGGTCGAAAAAAAGTCAGGAATAGACAAAATTATGTGATTTTCGTCTACAATAATCACCAATTCTAATTTAGATGCAAACAACAACATCCTCTAAAGTATACGATGTAATTATCGTTGGGTCTGGTGCCGGAGGCGGTATGGCTACCCATGTGTTAGCCGCGGCAGGTCTTAAGGTAGCAGTGGTAGAAGCCGGTCCGTACTTTGACCCTGCCAGCCCTTCTCAAATGACCCAGTTCAAATGGCCTTATGAATCACCCAGGCGTGGTGCCAGCACCCGCAACCGCCCATTTGGTGACTTTGATGCCGCTCTTGGTGGTTGGGATATCGAAGGCGAACCCTATACCCAGCATGATGGGACTTCATTTGATTGGTTTCGCTCGCGTATGCTTGGGGGAAGAACCAACCACTGGGGAAGAATCTCTCTGCGGTTTGGCCCCAAAGACTTTAAACGAAAAGATATGGACGGCCTGGGCGATAACTGGCCCATAGGGTATGAGGATATCAAACCCTACTATGACAAAGTAGATAAGCTGATAGGTGTGTTTGGCAGTAAGGAGGGCAGGTACAATGATCCAGATGGTTTTTTTCTCCCGGCTCCCAAGCCCAGGTTACATGAACTCTATTATATCAAAGGTGCGCAAAAAAGTAAGGTAGCTGTCATACCTTCCCGCTTGTCTATTCTTACCAAACGTATCAACAAGGACCGGGGTGTTTGTTTCTATTGTAATCAGTGTAATAGAAGTTGTTCCATCTACGGAGATTTCTCCGCAGGCTCCTGCCTGATTTTTCCCGCCCAACAATCAGGAGGGCAGGTGGATCTGTTTGTCAATGCCATGGTTCGAAAGGTCCTTACTGATGAGGAGGGCAAGGCTACCGGGGTTTCTTATATTGATAAAAAAGACCGTCAGGCCTATGAACTCAAAGCCAACATAGTCGTATTGGCGGCTTCCGCCTGTAGTTCGGCCAGGATCTTGTTAAACTCAAAGAGTCGACAGCACCCGAATGGATTGGGTAATGGCAGTGACCTGGTAGGGAAATACTTACACGATTCTACCGGTGCCGACCGGGCTGGCTTTATGCCAGAACTGATAGACCGTAAGCGCTATAATGAGGATGGAGTTGGCGGTATGCATGTCTATTCTCCCTGGTGGCTTGACAATAAAAAACTCGATTTCCCAAGGGGTTACCATATTGAGGTTTGGGGCGGACTGAGCGCGCCTTCCTATGGCACGGGTTTTAACGTCAATGGTTTGAATAAGTTCTTTGGATTGAAAGTGGGTGGCTACGGCGATCAGTTGCGCAAAGACATGTACAAATATTATGGATCGGTCATCGGAATGTCTGGTCGGGGTGAGGCTGTTCCCAGGAAGGAGAACTACTGTGAGATTGATCCAGATAAGGTAGATGAATTTGGTATTCCCGTACTTCGTTTTCATTACAAATGGTCCGATTTTGAGATCAAACAGGCCAAACATATGCAGGATACCTTTGAGGAGGTCATTCACAATATGGGTGGGATTCCTTTGGGTGATAAACCAGGCAAGGATACCCGTTATGGATTGCATAACCCCGGCGCAATCATTCACGAGGTCGGTACTACCCGAATGGGAGATGACCCGAAAACTTCGGTGGTCAATGCCTATGAACAAATGCACGAGGTGCCCAATGTATTTATTGTTGACGGTGGCCCCTTTGTATCACAGGCAGATAAAAACCCGACCTGGACCATTTTAGCCTTGGCCTGGCGGACCTCTGATTATATCATTGAACAGCTCAACAAAAGAAACCTCTAATACGATTTTTATGGATAGAAGAGACAGTATCAAAACCCTATTGGCAGGTTCCATTGCCTGTGGATTCTTATTGCACGCTTGTGTGAGCAGTGACGAAAGGAAAGCATTGGAAAAAAAGATTGCTGCCTTTA
>JASMME010000308.1 GCA_030748365.1 Lutibacter sp. | reverse complement strand
ACCGCAGTCATCGTATTTGCCGCCAGGTGTTCCTCTTTGGGGAGTATCATCAGTCCAAGGGCTTTTACAGCGGCCCGAAAGGCCTGGGCAATTTTCTGATGCCTCAAAAAGCGGGCCTCCATGCCTGTGTGAAGGATGCTTTGCAAACTTACTTCAAGGGCTGCGATCAGGTTGACAGGCGGGGTGCCGAAATAAGCGGGCCTCCGGTTTTCATAGGCTTCCATAATAGGGAGCCAGTTTGTAAAGTCGGCGTAGTAATTGCCAACCACACTGTTGCGATTTTTATAGACCTGCATTGCCTTTTGAGAAACGACCAGCAGTGCCAGGCCGGGGGGTACACCGATGGCTTTTTGAGAAGCTGTCAGTACCACATCCAGTCCCCAAGCTTCCTGCCGGATTTCTTCACCTGCCACAGAACAGACCCCGTCTAAGACAGAGAGTGCCCCGTATTGTTGGGCGAGTTTGGCAATGGGTGCCGGGTTGATCCGCACACCAGTCGCAGTGTCTACATGGGTCATGGTTACTAGCTTGTACTGATCGGTAGCCAGTGCCTTTTCAATTGTTTCCATCGGGACGGTTTCGCCGGGGGCTGCGGACAAAATACGTACGTCTGCCCCATAACGTTGGCAAAGATCCGCATAGCGGTCTCCAAAATACCCCGTGGCAATTACCAATACCCGGTCACCGGCCTCCAACAGGTTGGCCGCAGCCATGTCCATGGCCAGGGTACCGGAACCTGCGACGATAAAAGGCTGGCCGGTATCGCTTAACCAAACCTTTCGCATCAGTTCAAGGCAGTTTCCAAAGGTGTCTATAAAGTTTGGAGCCACATGGCTGGTTGTTGGTTTGGCCATGGCTTGCAGCACCGCGGGTTCAAATTCAATGGGCCCGGGGATCATCAGGAGTTTTCTTTTTTTCATAGATAATTTATTTAAAATAAGGGTCAATTTACAACAAAATATCCATGGTTCGATTCCTTACCACAAATGATTTTGTAAGCTACTTATACGCCTGGGAGGTCTCCCTGCCCTTTGGTCGGAAGGTTGCTAAAGCCCATCAGGTATTCGTCGGCCTTTCTGGCAGCTTCCCTTCCCTCAGAAATGGCCCAAACAATCAGGGATTGCCCGCGTCGCATATCACCGGCCGTAAAAATATGGGGTATATTGGTTTGGTACTGGCTGGCCTGATAGTTTCCCCGGGCGTCTGTTTCAATGCCGAGTTGTCTACTCAGTGTTTTCTCAGGTCCGGTAAAGCCGAGGGCCAGGAGGACCAATTCACAAGGCCAGGTCTTTTCAGTTCCTGGAACTTCTTTGAGTGTAGGCCTTTCACCGGGCTTGTATAGCCATTCTACTTCTACGGTTTTGAGACCTGTTAGGTTCCCTTTTCTATCGTGTATAAATTCTTTGGTAGAGATCAGCCAGTTTCTGTCGCAACCCTCTGTATGAGAGGTAGAGGTCTTTAGTTTGAGGGGCCAGTATGGCCAGGGGGTGCTTTCACTCCTGTTTTTTGGTGGTTTGGGCATGATCTCAAAATTGGTAATGGAACGGGCACCTTGTCGGTTGGAAGTACCGATACAGTCAGAACCGGTATCGCCACCGCCAATGACAATGACATTTTTATCTGTAGCTAGGATTTGGTCTTCCACCTTTTTTCCAAAGACCACCTTGGTTTGCTGGGTTAAAAAATCCATTGCTTGTTCCACCCCCTTGGCATCGATCCCAGGAATGGGGATGCTACGTCTTTCTGTAGCCCCGCCACAAAGTACGACCGCTTCAAAACAATCGAGTTTTTCCACCTCGTAATTCACCCCTACGTTTACATTGACTTTGAATACAATACCCTCCTCTTTTAAGAGGGCCACCCGCCGGTCAATGATTTCTTTCTCCATTTTAAAATTCGGAATCCCGTAGCGCAATAAACCACCGATTTCATCATCCCTTTCAAAGACCGTTACGCTATGTCCGGCCCGGTTGAGTTGTTGGGCTGCTGCCAGGCCTGCAGGACCTGATCCGACCACGGCGATTGCTTTCCCGGTTCTCTTTTTAGGCACTTGTGCCTTGATCCATCCTTCTTTAAAAGCC
>JASMME010000307.1 GCA_030748365.1 Lutibacter sp. | reverse complement strand
GGAGAACTCGGTCATCCTCCTAGAGGATAATTACCAACAGCATTACAAGGGATATGACCCGAATTCACCGGGTTCTTTTATCGGAATTACCATGCTTCAGGAGGAATATTTGGACCAAAGTATTGAATTGGCCGGTATCATCCAGCAACAGTTTACTGCCGCTTTGAAGCGTAGAGACCGGGGGGTAAAACAGGCAGGCTTTGTGGTGCTTCACCAGACCTATATGCCCAGTGTTTTGATTGAAACGGGTTTTATTACCCATAAAAAAGAGGGGCTCTACTTAAATTCGACCAAAGGAAAGAAACAACTTGCAAAGGCGATTTACCAGGGTGTCAAAAAATATATAGATCGTTTGCGTATCAATACCGTTGATACTGAAATCGTTTCTAAGCCATCAGTCGAAAAACCCACTACCAAGAAGCCGGAGTCCAAGTTGCTTTTTAGGGTGCAAATTGCAGCGGGTTCCCGGAAGTTGGCCACCGAGCCCTATAATTTCAAAGGCTTAGAAAATATCGAACGGGTGAAGGCAGGGACTGTGTACAGGTATTATTTCGGAAAGAGTGATCACTATGCAGGGATCACTAAGTTCCATAAAACTGCCAAGTCGAAGGGTTATACCTCGTCTTTTGTCGTGGCCTTTAGAGAAGGAAAGCGGGTGCCCTTGGATCAGGTTTTAGAAAAATAACCCAGGCTAACAACCACTGGGAAAAAGAGGTTCATTATTGCTTGTCCAATAAGCTACAAAATAGTGATATGAAATGAGTATAAAATAGCATCGTATATTCAACGAATATGGGGGCATTTTTTATACAAATTCCTTAGGAAGTACAAATTGTTAGTTCTATCATTTTGAGTGAACTATAAAACTTTAAAAAGATGAAAATTACCAAAGAATTAAAAACAGGGGTCATTGCCGTATTGATTATAGGGCTTTCTATCTGGGGCTATAATTACCTGAAAGGAATCAATTTTTTTGACGGCCCTCAGAAAATCTTTTATGCGGTTTACGATAACGTACAAGATTTGAGCACTGCCAGTGTTGTAACCATCAACGGTGTGGAAGTGGGAAAGGTACAAGCGATTAATTTTAACAAAGACCCCAAAAAACGCGGCCAATTGATTGTTGCATTTAGTGTGGAAACAGATTTTGAATTTTCTAAAAAAAGCCTTGTTAAAATATACAGTGCCAGCTTAATGGGGGGGAAATCATTGGCCATAGTACCCTCTTATGAAGGGCCCATGGCAGTTTCCGGTGATTACCTAGTAGGAGAAATCGAATCGGATATCTTTTCTTCCGTCACCGAGAAGTTAAACCCGCTTCAGGCCAAAGTGGAAAATGTCATCGTGAGTGTTGACTCCTTGTTGTTTGGTTTGAACGATGTGTTTGACAAAGAAAGCAGGCGCGATATAAAATCAAGTATAACCAAGTTAAACAGTGCCCTTACAAACCTAGAGCATATAACGAAGTCTGTAGAGGAGCTGGTACAGGAAAATGAAGCAAAACTCAGCGAGACACTTAGCAATACCGTGGCGCTGACCGATAACCTACACAAATTGTCCGAAACCCTGAACGATGCCAATATCGGTTTGACAGTCAAAACCCTAGAAACCACCCTCAACAGCTTGAACACCCTCTTGGCAGATGCGTCAGCGGGTAAAGGCTCTATGGGGAAGCTATTGAAGGACGATGCGGCCTATGACAATTTGGTCAATGCTTCCAAATCCTTGGAGTCTCTATTGACAGAAGTTAAATTACACCCGAAGCGTTTTGTACATTTTTCCCTTTTTGGTAAAAAGGACAAAGGCTATCAGGACGAAAAGAAAGAAGATAACTAAGGCCTTCTTGTTGTTTCTTTTATTTTTGAAAATCAGCCTGTTAAGTAGTTTTTCGATAATTTATGAAGCGCTTTTTAACAAATCGAATAATATGGTTAAATTGTTTTTTTATTTGTTAAAAAGTGCGTTCTTTGTGGTTCCGTTTCAAAGCTTTAGGGTGATTTTTTTGGGATGGTTTTAGTGTAAAAATTGCCGTATAAAAAATGCTGTGAAATAAGTTGCGACAATCGGGCGAATTTTGTCTTGGTTTT
>JASMME010000306.1 GCA_030748365.1 Lutibacter sp. | reverse complement strand
CCGTATACCAGGATGTTCTTTTCGGAATGGCTGGGCACCTCATCGATGATATACTGGGTAGCGGCATAGGCTACTGAGGTGGTTCCGGAACTTAATTTCGTCGTATTTTTTACCTCCTTACTCGCCTGTAGGATCAGGTTCATCATACGCTCTAAATAGGCATTGGTCGTACCAACTTCCTTTGCCAACTTAAAAGACTGCTTTAATTGACCGACAATCTCATAATCTCCAAGAATCTGACTCTCAAGACCCGTACCGATGTTGAATAAATGACGTACGGCAGCCTTGTCTTTGTAGACATTGGATACCGTGATAAATTCTTCTACGGTACCTTCGGAGTATTTGACCAGCAAACTAATTAATTCAAAGGGGTGCTTGGCAAAACCGGTGATTTCAGTTCGGTTACAAGTAGAGAGTATAAATAGCCCTTCTATACCTTTGCGCTTGGCGTCCTCCAGCAACAGTCTTTGTTGCGTCTTAGAAACACTGAAAGCACTCCTTACCTTGACATCTGCTTTTTTATAGCTCAATCCGACATTGTACAACCTAGTCGGTGGATTTTCCATTCCCATAAAATAGTTCATTCGAATAAGTATCGACAAAAGTACGTTTTATTTCAAGCAAAAAACAACGACAAAAGTACTTTTATTATCGAGAAAAGTTACTTTTATTAATTTAGAGTGTTTCTAAATAGTTTTAATTTCCCTATAATTAGCAGTATCTACCATAAAATAAGGGGTTTTAAAAGGTGATAAATGTCATATATTTACTGACATTAAAACGTATAATTATACTTTTTATCGTAATTTTGGGGGGTCTCATAAGACAAAAATATCGCTATATATTTTATGGAACTCAAAGACAGAATCTTTAAAAACATCGACAAAAGTACCCAACTGCTTTTTGATGAAAAAAACTCCTTCAAAGTAATCCATTTCAACAACTTAGGTTCAGAAACGGAACTGTATAAACACCGTATGGAGGACAACTACCTCCAATTGTATTTCTGTACAGCTCATAAATGTACGGTGGCTTTTAACAGGGAGCACTGTGCCGTGGAACTGTATGAAAATAAATCGAGTATGGTCTATTTTAAAGACGAAACCATGGACCTGCTGCTAAAAATTCCACCCAGTTCAGAATTGATCATCCTGTTTATATCCATTGACTATTTTCATTCACTGTTCTCCTCTGAAGGGAATTACCTGTTCAACTTCAGTAATTTTAGGGGCGGACAACCCATCATAGAATCAAAGGAAACCAACACCCCTGTGAAACTGACCCTGAACCAACTGGTATCCAAAACCATCACCGAATCACTTCGTCCTGTCTTTATCAAGGGTAAGATTTATGAACTATTGAGTTACTATTTTAGCAACATCACCGAACAAAACAGCAATCATTGTCCTTATATTACCAATGAAGAAGTGTTTGGTAAAATCAAACGGGCCAAAGAAATTGTCATCGAGCAAATGAACAACCCACCTTCACTGGAAGTTCTGGCCAAAGAAGTAGGACTCAATATCAAAAAATTAAAATCTGACTTTAAAGAATTCTACGGCGTCCCTGTTTTTTCTTTCCTGTTAAACTACAAAATGGAGCTCGGCAAAAAACTACTCCAAGAAAATCAAATGAATGTAAATGAAATTTCAAGCCACCTGGGCTATAGCAGTTCAAGCCATTTTATTGCTGCTTTTAAACGAAAATTTGGCATTACCCCCAAACAATTTGCAAAATAGGGACCTAGCATGAAAGGAGCATTGATTGTCAATTTAGGTTCGCCGGAAAGTACACAGGTCGGCGATGTTAAAAAATACCTCGGGGAATTTCTCATGGACAAACGGGTGATTGACCTCCCCTACCTGCAAAGGTTTCTGCTGGTCAAAGGAATCATCCTAAATACACGTCCAAAAAAATCAGCCAAGGCCTATCAAAAGATCTGGTGGGAAGAAGGTTCTCCGCTCATCGTCTTGTCAAAAAGATTGTTGGACAAGGTAGAAAAACAGGCAGACATTCCTGTTGAACTGGCCATGCGTTATGGACAACCTTCTATAAAAAGCGGCCTCGAAAGACTTATAGAAAAAGGCGTTTCAGAA
>JASMME010000305.1 GCA_030748365.1 Lutibacter sp. | reverse complement strand
CCATTTCAAGTACCTTGGTCATCCTTTGTTCAACGATGAACGTTATGGAGGCAATGCCGTCTTAAAAGGCACCACCTTTACCAGGTATAAGCAATTTGTAGACAATTGTTTTAAAACCCTTCCCCGACAAGCCCTACACGCCAAGACCCTGGGCTTTACCCATCCTATAACCGGTGAATTCCTGCGCTTTGATTCTGCCATGCCTGCAGACATGGAGCAATGCTTGGACAAATGGAGAACCTATACCCGAAATCAGCCAGCTACCTAACAGAATACGCCATTCTTGTTATCAGACGAATGCTTGTTGCAGTGTTCCGTTGACAGGATGCTTTTTTTCCGTAGTTTTGTATGGTAAGGAACCTCCTAGTTCCTTTATTTGACAGAATGTTTATAGGTTCGTACCACCCTTTAAACACACAAACAACCTACTGATGAAAATAGTCATATCACCTGCCAAATCATTGGATTTTAAGACCAATGTTCCCACAAATGAGGCTACGGTTCCAGTTTTTTTGGACGAAGCCAACCAACTTAATACGGTATTAAAAACCATGAAACCTTCCGAACTTTCCGACCTGATGCATATCTCTGCTGCCTTGGGAGATTTGGGTTGGCAACGCAACCAGGAATGGCAGTCATCAGGCGTATCTTCACAGATGCGTCAAGCGGTTTATGCCTTTAAGGGAACCGCCTATGTAGGGCTCAATGCTTATGCGATTCCACCAGATAAGATAGGCTCCTTGCAAGACAAATTACGCATACTATCGGGTCAGTATGGATTGCTGAGGCCCCTCGATAATATACAGGCCCATCGCTTGGAGATGGGTACTAAAATCGCCGTCGATAAACACAAAAATCTCTATGAATTCTGGGGAGATAAAATTGCCAATACCCTGTATAAAGAGCTCGCACCTGGCGAAGTGTTGGTCAACCTGGCCAGTCAGGAGTATTTCAAGGTACTTCGCCCTTCCTTATTTAAGGCGCCCGTCATTAGCCCTGTTTTTAAGGATTACAGTAAGGGAAAGCTCAAAACCATTGCTTTTTATGCCAAACGAGCACGGGGTCTGATGGTTCGCTATATCATTGACCACAATCTTGACAGGCCAGAGGATTTAAAGCATTTTGATACGGATGGATACGCTTTTGATGCCAATCTTTCCACTGAAAAAGAATGGGTATTTAGCAGATAGCTTTCTTGTACTGAGGTTACTTTTTTTAGAGACATACTTTCCATTATACAATCTAAGGATACGACAAATTGGTATACCATGGATGCCTAATAGTGACAACTTGTCATAAAATAGCAAATGGCACAATCATTGAATAACTATGATTGACTGTGTTTAACAACATTAAAATCTAAAAATAACACCATATATTATGAGTAAAATTATTGGCATAGATTTAGGGACTACCAACTCTTGCGTTTCTGTTATGGAAGGAAATGAGCCGGTAGTAATTCCTAATGCTGAAGGTAAAAGAACGACCCCTTCAATTGTAGCATTTATTGAAGGAGGAGAACGAAAAGTAGGAGATCCTGCCAAGCGTCAGGCTGTGACCAATCCTTTGAAAACGGTTTATTCTATCAAGCGTTTTATGGGTAATAAGTACTCCGAATCCAGTATGGAGGCGGAACGGGTACCTTACAAGGTTGTCAAGGGAGATAATAATACCCCCCGTGTAGATATAGATGGTAGGCTGTATACACCTCAGGAGATTTCAGCCATGGTGCTTCAGAAGATGAAGAAGACTGCCGAAGATTATTTGGGTACAGAAGTAGCAGAAGCCGTAGTAACGGTGCCAGCTTATTTTAATGACGCACAACGTCAGGCGACCAAGGAGGCCGGTGAAGTAGCCGGGCTGAAAGTGAGCCGTATCATCAATGAGCCCACGGCTGCTGCCCTGGCTTATGGATTGGATAAAAAAGGACAAGATCAGAAAATTGTAGTCTTTGACTTTGGAGGAGGTACCCATGACGTGTCTATCCTGGAACTGGGAGACGGTGTATTCGAAGTATTGTCAACAGACGGAGATACCCACTTGGGTGGCGATGATGTCGATCAAAAGATTATTGACTGGTTGGCTTCAGAATTCCAGTCAG
>JASMME010000304.1 GCA_030748365.1 Lutibacter sp. | reverse complement strand
GCTGGCCTGTTTCGTGAGGTTCCCATTACTGAATATTCCCCCAAGAAAATAAAAATGGCCATTACAGGCAATGGGAATGCCAGTAAGGAGCAGGTTGCCAAAATGTTACAGTCCTTACTAAGCCTTAAAACACTTCCTAAAAACCACGATGCTACCGATGGGTTGGCTGCCGCGGTTTGTCATTTTTACAACAGTGGACAGGGAAGTGTCGATAAAAAATATACCGGCTGGGCTGCTTTTGTCAAACAGCACGCAAAAAGAGTAAAGGACTAAAGTTTCCATCAATTGGCCGGACTCTACCTACATATCCCTTTTTGCAAACAAGCCTGTCACTACTGTGACTTTCATTTTTCAACATCGTTAAAGCACAAAGAGCCGCTGTTGGCCGCCCTGTCTAAGGAATTGTATTTGCGTAGAGACGAATTGGCCACCCAAACGGTAGAAAGTATCTATATAGGTGGTGGCACCCCTTCTCTGCTAGCAGGTAAAGAGCTGGCCACTTTGTTAACGCATATTGACAGGTACTATGCAGTAAGTCCGGAAGCAGAGATTACTTTAGAGTGCAATCCGGATGACCTGTCTGCCCAAAAAATCAATGACCTGTCTGCTTTGCCGATCAACAGATTGAGTATTGGTATACAGTCTTTTAATCAAGCGGATCTCACCCTGATGAACCGGGCCCACTCAGCGGAAGAAGCAACAAAAAGCCTGGCCCTGGCCCTTCGAAAATTTGACAATATCACCATTGATTTGATCTATGGCATTCCCCATATGAGTGCACAACAATGGCAATCCAACCTCGACATGGCTTTTGATTTTGGGGTTCCCCATCTATCTGCTTATGCGCTGACAGTGGAGGAGCGAACAGCTTTGCATCATTTTATCCAGAAAGGCTCCTTAGCGCCCCTTGAGGAAACAAGGGCCCTGCAACACTTTGAAATGCTGATGGAAGCAGCCGATAAACAGGGACTTATCCATTACGAGATATCCAATTTTGGCAAGGAAGCCTATTTGTCAAAACACAATACCGCTTACTGGCAGCGAAAGCCCTATATGGGGGTGGGGCCTTCTGCACATTCCTTTAACGGCCACCAACGTTCCTGGAATATAGCCAACAATAGCCGCTATATAAAGGCCATTCAGGCATCAGTGCTTCCGCGAGAAACTGAAATACTGACCCAGAAAGATCGGTTCAATGAACGAATTATGACCGGCCTGAGAACCGTTTGGGGTGTTTCACTGTCTGAAATCGCTTCCGATTTTGGTGAACAATATCAAAAGGAACTCCTTAAAAATGCCCAAGTCTATATGGATCAGCACTTGCTTTTATTAGATGAAACAGGCCAGTTGACAGCCAGCAATCAGGCTAAATTTCTTATAGATGGTATTGCCAGCGACTTGTTTGTACTTTCGGAGTAAGGTATAAGGGATAACACCCCTTATTCTGTAGAATCAGTGTCTTTTCCGGTATTCAGAAGGGGTGACACCCTTGAGTGATTTAAATTTCCTGTTGAAGTTGGCCAGGTTGTTAAACCCGGATTTGTAAGAAATTTCCGTGATACTCATTTCGTTGTTCTTAGCCAATAGCTTGCAGGCGTTTCCGATTCGGATATCAATTAAAAAATGGATAAAGGTTTTGTTGGTACGCTGTTTAAAATAACGGCAAAAGGCATTGGGAGTCATGTTGGCAATATCAGCTACTTCACTCAGCGTGATTTCCTTTTGAAAGTTGTTCATGGTATGCTGAAAAATGGCCCGCATACGCTTTCCTTCACTGCCGTTGTATTTTTTTAGGTTGATCAGAGAGGATAGTTTTCGCCTTTTTGCACAAGCGACTAGGTCCATGATTGTAATGAATGATTTGAACTGCTCAAAGGCTGACTCATTGCCAATACGGCTCAATACTTCGAACAAAGCTGGCTTGTTCGATTGTATTTCTATCCCCAGGGCAGTATCTTCCAAAAAGGATTGTATATGTCTAAACTCCGGGTAGTTAAAAAACGATGTGCCATAGCTGTCTTTGGCAAAGAACAGGGAGATCATATGGGCCTCTTCTCCCGCAAAAAGATCGGGTTTAAAGATATGTGGCAGACTTTCACCCAAGA
>JASMME010000303.1 GCA_030748365.1 Lutibacter sp. | reverse complement strand
TATTATTTTAGCCCACGAACACGTTGATAATCTCAACGCTGTCCGAGGCAGCGGCTGGCGCATCATCGGCATTTATGAAATTTTGTATAACTATGAAAAGTATTTGGCGTCCGTTCACTAAATATTATATGAGGAAAAAATGAAAAAGATTCGCGTACATATCGCAGACGATCATCAGGTGTTGGTCGATGGTATTCGTACGGTCCTTGGTTTTGAGGACCATATCGAGATTGTCGGCACTTCGTCCGATGGAGAAGCGGTTATCAAGTGGTTTGAGCATAACCAGGCAGATGTATTGTTGCTGGATATCAACATGCCCAAACTTGATGGCATTGCCGTGATGCGCTGGTTTGAAGAACAAGACCGCAATCAGCGAATTGTTGTATTGTCGAGCTATGATGACCCCAAGTTGATCAAGGAAGTACTCAAGATTGGGGCCAGTGGTTTTATCAGCAAAACCTGTGCAGCCGATAGTATGGTGGAGGCTGTCAATGAGGTTTTTAAAGGACAGCAGTATTTTTCCAAAAATGTTCAGGAAAAACTAATGCGTACTTTTTCAAAGAAGGAGTCCGACCGTGCGACATCTGTCAAAGAGCGTTATTTTTTCAGTTCCCTTACCCAACGAGAGCTTCAGGTACTTCGTTTGATTGCCCGGCAATACAATTCAAGGGAGATCAGTCAACAATTACAAATCAACATAAATACCGTTTAAACACATCTGAAAAGACTCATTAGTAAGTTGTGTGTAAAGAATGTAGTAGGCCTTTCCATCTATTCTTATAAGAACGATTTGGTTTAGACGACTTACCACCTCTCTTTAATATTGATATATGGAGTATTTAATTGCCAAGCGACTCAGATTATTACCCTTGTTTCTGGGTGTGCTTTGTAGCCTATATGGTTTTACGTTTTCTTCAACACCGCAGGATTATTCATCCTATACCACCACTGACAAGCAGTTGCAAACGGTCATAGAGTCGCTCACTCAGGGACAGTCGGAAGTCGCCATGGAAAAGTTGTACCGGTATATTGATGAGCTTGAAAAGCAAGGTGATACGCTGTTGATTGTTGAGAGCTATATGTTACTGGCCGATATTTTAAGAGACAACGGCAACCACAAGAAGTCAACCACCTATTACAACAAGATTCTTCCATTGGTAGAGAAAGACCATCCGAGATTAATGGAAATTTTGTTTAAAAAAGGCGGCAATTACCAAAAAGACGCCCAGGTACATGATGGCACCATTGACAGTGCGATAGTTAACTATTTGAAGGCCATCGAGGTGGGCAAGAAACTGGATGGGGCCCAGGATATGAAAGCGAAGATACACGCCAACCTGTCTGGGGTATATTATATAAAGGCCTACTATGAGGGTAGTTCCTACGACCAGGCGATTCAGCAGTCAAAAATTGCTGCAAATTATCAGAAAGTACTTGGTAACAAGGCAGTTGAGGCCGGTATTGTGGCCAACCTGGGGACTATCTACTATATGCAGGGGGCCTATCAAAAAGCATTGAACGCCTTTCAACAAGCTTACGATATCGTCGGTTATGGCCAGGAACCCTTGCAGCGACAGACCCGCCATACCTACCTGATAAACATGGCCTATGTGTACAGTGCCCAGGGCAATTACCAAAAAGCCTATGAGTTCCAGGACCGGTATTTGTCTCTAAACGATTCCCTTCAAAATGAGATGAAATACGAGGAGATTGCCGCCGCAGAAGCCAAGTATAACAAGGCTGAATCAGAGAAGAGGGCGGCGGTAGAAAAGGCCAAAAGGAACCGGGCTGAATTTTTCTCTTATGTACTGTCAGTGGCCATTGTTTTATTGTTATTAGGGCTCTATGGTTTGTACAAGCTGTTTAGATTGCATAAGAAGAACTACGCCCTTCAGATTCGACAGAGACAATTGTTGCACCAAAGTAAGATTTCAGAACTGATGAGTGCCTCCCAGGCAAAGGTGCTTTCTGCAACCCTTGATACCAGGGTGGAGGAGCGTAAAAAAATTGCGGCCGTTTTACACGACCAACTAAGCGCCCTTTTATCGGCAGCCAATTTGCACCTATACGCCCTTGGAAAGCACCTAAAAAAGAGTCCCCCTGTCGAAATTGAAAAAACG
>JASMME010000302.1 GCA_030748365.1 Lutibacter sp. | reverse complement strand
CCATACAGTGAGCGGTGCAATTAGCAGGTCCTGTAGACTCCTTTTGGTAAAAAAACCCTTATATGACCAAAAACAAATGGCCAATGTCAGTGAAATAAATGCACCCATATAATACGGTCCGTTATACGGAAATCCATGGAGGATATTGCGGTATGAAGGGTGTATTTCAAGCAATAATCTCCATCCGAAAACAGCCAGTAAACTACTTGTTAACAAAGCGAATATTAGGGGTACAAAACCTTTGAGCACACCTATTTTGGTGAGTTTCTTTTTTAAAAACCCGACTATTATTAGCAGGGCAAACAAAAATACACACAAAGCAAACGTTGGGGCAATCCAGGAAAAAGGGTAGGACAATAAACCTACAAAAGGAAGGCTAAAGTATACCTGGTCTGTTTTGGAAGAGAGATTCGCTAGGTCGGTATTGGCAAAATAGTACAGGGCCGCCTCCAGATAAGAAGCCTGGTGTTTTAGGGAACATATGTCGAGACGCTCCCAACGGTCCTGAGCGGTATGGTAGTCAAAATGGTCATCGATAAATGCAAAATTAAAGCCTTGTATATGGGCGCCTTCTCTAAAAACGGTGAGGTCGGTGTCATTCGGAAGCATCTTGTATACACTGTACATTAAGGAATTGGCTGAAGGATAGGGAACAGAAGCCTTTTGAAAAGCTTTGATAAGCGCTTGATTTCCACCATTGGTTTCCAACAGCATAAAACTCGGCCCTCCACTCCCCCGTGCCTCAAAGTTGAGTGCCAGACCTATTTCCTGCGCCCAGGGGTGGTGATGCACAAAGGCCTTGGCACCAAGCAGGCCCAGTTCTTCCGCATCGGTAAAACAAATAA
This sequence comes from Lutibacter sp., assembly GCA_030748365.1. GTDB lineage: Bacteria > Bacteroidota > Bacteroidia > Flavobacteriales > Flavobacteriaceae > Lutibacter. The sequence goes on along the minus strand of JASMME010000302.1, from coordinate 1,290 downwards.
TGACATCGTTCTCGGGGGGTTGATTACTGGCCAAAAAAGCACGGACACCTTCCAGAATGGTAACAACGCCACTGCCTGCATCACTGGCTCCCAATGATGCGTGGGGCGCCGAGTCATAATGAGAAAGCAACAACAGGGCCTTCCCTTTTGTGCGCCCCTTTATTCTCGCCACAATATTCCTGGTATTGGCCGCAGATTTTGACCGGTAGTTGAGTCCCATTTGTGTTTGTACCTCTACTTCTAAGCCTAGTTTTTCAAGCTCATTTACTATATAATTCCTAACCAGAACATGTTCATCAGCACCCGTAAAATGGGGTTTTTTGCTGATTTCCTGTAGGTGTTCCAAAGCCTTTTCCACAGAAAATAACTCAGGTGTTTTGGCGGTTGTTATCTCAGAAGAGGGACTCAGCGAAGTAAACGCGTAATAGAGGCTTACTGCGATGAGGAAGAGCGATAGGGCTTGGTAATATTTTTTAGACATATTCTTGTTGGACTAGGGTTTGTTGTTGTATGGTAGATTCCGGCGGACCAATGAGGTGTCTCTTCAATCATCTCGACGGGCTATCAAATAGCGAGAAGGCATATCATTCCTTCCTAATCAGAAGAAACAGGTCATTCTCAAGGGCCAGGTAACCCTGGTCATATACATAATAATAGGTATTCCCTGCTTTGGTAATATAGATGGAGGTAAAAAAATTAAAATCAAAATTGTGCCCCAACAACTTACTCCGGGTCACTTTTGTTTTTCCACTGGGATTGAGGCTGGTCAGAACGCGGTGATTCCTCCTGAGGCGGTTGTTGGTGTTCCTGATCAGGTTCTTACTTTCCTTGTTGATCTTGTTGTTATAACTGTTCCTGCAATAATCGTTGCAGAACTTTTTGTCTATACGCCCCACCAACGGGGTTTGGCATTCTAAGCAATTTTTGGTCATATTTTTAAGGGTGTTTATTTCATAAGTAGGCTCGTATTGCCTTCCACTTGTCAGTCTAGCAGCAGGTGCTAAGGGCCTGTCTGTAAAAGGGTGCTAACAAATATATCAAAAAAAATATCCGTTTACAAACGGTTACAACCGATTACAGACGAAAGTAAACACTTGTTGACCGACTCTTATACAAAGTTGGGCGCATCTTTGCCCTGTCGGATTGAACAAATGATATCTGGCAGTTATAAATACCTTATCTTAATATGGAATGATATCAAATAATGAATGCAATTCAAGAACATTTTTGAGTTTATCTCTCTTACCCAAACATAAAGGACATAATTGGTTATTATAGGAATTTTTATCT
>JASMME010000301.1 GCA_030748365.1 Lutibacter sp. | reverse complement strand
TCAGAAGCCAAAGCGAACGAAGGAGAAGAGGCCTTTGAAGAAGATACTTTTGGAGCCACTCACAGTTTATTGAGAATCGGCTATCAACCCACGGATAAAATGCAGTTACAAGGCTTTGTCCACGATGACCGCAACCACTATGATTACGATGCCGGTGCCTTTGTGGATTCAGAAATTAATCGGGGAGAGAACCGCCAACAACGTATTGGCTTCAGTGCCCGTATAGACCATGCCTATGGTAAGCTTCACCTGACAGCCGCTTATAACAATATCCTGAGAAGTTTTGACAGTTATAACAGCTGGTCCATGGCCACCGATCATTTTGAGTATATCGGTAAAAGCCATACGCTGGACCTGGTCAATAGCTACCAGTTAGGCAATGGACTGGAACTAATTGCTGGCATCGCTTACCAGCGACATAGCAATCAAACCAACAGTCCTTACGGAACGATCGATGCTTCCCTGGCCAATTTCAGCCTGATCGATCCCTATACCAGTGTTGTTTATCAGCTATCACCTAGAATGCATATCAACGCCGGACTGCGATTGAACCACCATAGTAGTTATGGAAATCACTGGGTATATCATTTCAACCCTTCCTTGATTATGACAGAAAAACTGCAATTCATAGCTTCCTACAGTACGGCCTTTATCAGCCCGACCAGTTATCAATTGTTTTCCAACTACGGAAATAAGGACCTAGCACCCGAAACGGGACAGACTTCAGAATTTGGTCTGCGCTATCACGACCGGGACAGGGCCGTTGAATGGAACACCGTGTTCTTTTACCGCGTTTCAGACAATGCCATCGTACTGCCGGATTATATCAGCTACCAAAATGCCGAAGATACCTGCTATGCCAAAGGAGTGGAAACCGAATTCAAGAAGGCCTTGTCTTCCTCACTAAGCATTCGCCTCGGACATACCTATACCCATAAGAACAAGGACCTAGACTACCTACCTACCCATAAGTGGACCGGGTTGCTCGAAACCACGCTTGGGCAAAACACCTACCTGTCACTGCGTTATCAGAATACCGCGCCCCGTGATTATTTTGACCAGTGGGGGACGGGTGAGACGATTTCACTGGAAGGCTACCAACTCGTAGACTTATACGGCAGTCGTGACCTTATTGCTGAACGCCTGTCTGTCTACCTGCAAATCAGCAACTTGTTTAACGAAGACTATGTAGAAACCATCGGGTATAACACCCGGGGAAGAAATGTTAAAATGGGCCTACATTTCAATTTCTAAAGAGCAATAACAAGGGGTGGAAAAACAGGGGTTTTTATAAAAAAAATCCCTGTTTTTTTTAGGGGAATTCCCAAGACAAAAGTGTACCTTTGGGTTTATGAACGGTGAAAAATCCCCCTCTTTTTTTATTCGCTATGCCCTTTTTTTACTGTTGATTTCTGCGGGCTATGGTGTATTGCTCAGGATACATTTGTGGCGACCGATTGACCACTTACCCTTTTTAAACCTGATACAGGGCCATTCCCATGTCGCCTTTTTGGGTTGGGGGTATCTGGTAGCGGTTATTTTGATTGGTCATTTGTTCCTAAGCGAACACCAACGTAGCCGTTTACTTTATAAGCGTATGTTGCTCATTATTTCGGCCACTGTAGCTGCCATGCTCATCAGCTTTCCCTTCTTTGGTTATCAAGCCTTTTCCATTGCCTTGCTCAGCCTGTTCGGGATCGCTTCCTGTATCCTAAGTATCCGATTGCTCCAGGATATCAAAGGCCGTAGTATGGCAGTCAATTGTATCCGATACGGACTGTATTTTTACCTGCTTTCCAGTCTGGCTACCTGGTGTTTGCCTTATGTGGTGGTCAATTACGGAAAGGAAGCCCTCTATTACAACCTCGTCTACGCCTACCTACATTTCCTATACAACGGCTTTTTTGTTTTTGCGCTCTTCGGGCTGTTGTTTAAACTATTCGAAAAACCCTTGGCCGAGGTGCCGGTAAAGACCCAACGATTCTTTTTTTACGCCTTGGCACTGGCCTGTATACCTGCCTATGCACTCTCCGTTTTATGGAGCACAGACACCCTGATCTACTACCTTATAGGAGGCATGGCCGCTTGCCTGCAAACGGCCGCATTATACGGCCTATATCATATATCAAAAGCCATACTAAGAACTCTGAAAGCGGGGCGTTTTCCC
>JASMME010000300.1 GCA_030748365.1 Lutibacter sp. | reverse complement strand
AGGGCCCGAATTCCGGGAGCTGTAATACCATCGTCATTGGTTACTAAAATCAAGGGTTTATTCGCCATGCTATCCTGTTTGCAACAAAACTACTACATTTTTGCTTGCTCACAAGGCCAGGAATTCATTTTATCAAAAACTGTCTCACTGTAGCCAATACTATCCTAGGAAGGCTCCTTGACCTTGGAAAAAATGAAAAAAGAAAGGGAGAGCCCGGTATAATTATAAAAAAAAGTTAATTTAGTTCCCAAAGGTATTTCGTGGCATTATTTTAGTAGCTTTGATTTATGACAAAAAAATTTCCGAAGATGACTAGCTATAAAAGAAGATTTATATATACACTGTTATTTCTGTGTTGCTTTTTCCTCAGCCTGGGATCAAAGGCCGCTGAGAACAACCCCAGGGAAAAATTGTTACTAACCATCCTACGCTATGTACTGACCGAAGGACACTACCAGCCACAGGAGCTAGACGATGCGTTTTCTGAAAGGGTCTTTGAAGAATTCTTGGGCAGGCTCGACCCTTCCAAACGGTACTTTTTACAAAGTGACATCGATGCGTTTTCTGTGTACAGCAAAGCTATTGACGATCAGATCAAACAGGAAGATCTCTCTTTTTTCTTCACAGTATTCGACCGGTATATAGAGCGTACCCGGGAAGGCAAATTGTATTACCAAGAGATCTTGGCAACAACATTTGATTTCAACAAAGAGGAAGCCCTCGAATTGGATCCGGAAAAAAAAACCTACGCAATAGATAAAAGCGCCCTGTACGAAAAATGGCGCAGACAACTAAAGTTCAGTACCTTATCAAGGGTTTATGACAAGGTTTTAGAGGAGAAGAAAAAAGCGGAGGAAGATTCGACCTATACGGCCAAAACATTTGACCTACTAGAAAACAAGGCCAGGGAAGCTACGCTAAAAAGTATGAATGACACCTATGATAGGTTTGAAGAACTGACCTATGCCGATTGGTTTTCAAGCTATGTGAATTGTATCTCAGAGGATTTTGACCCACATACGAGCTATTTCGACCCCAACCTTAAAAAACGCTTTGATATTTCTATGGCCGGAAAGTTGGAAGGTATCGGCGCCCGCCTACAAAAAAAGAACGACTATACCAAGGTCAGTGAGTTGATCTCAGGCGGCCCTGCCTGGCAACAGGGAGAATTGGAGGTTGAAGACATCATTCTAAAAGTGGCGCAAGGAGATGAAGAGCCCATAGACATCGTAGGGATGCGTCTAGATGATGCTATAGAGTATATCAAAGGTAAAAAAGGGACAGAAGTTAGGCTGACCGTTAAAAAAATTGATGGCAGCCTAAAAGTGATCTCTATCATTAGGGATGTGGTGCAACTTGAAGATACCTTTGTGAAATCTTCCATCGTACGAAAAAACAACCGAAGCTTCGGACTGATCAACCTACCTAAATTTTACATTGACTTCAGCGAAAAAACATTCAGAAATTCAGCCACCGACATGGCCCAGGAAATACGACGGCTAAAAGAAGAAAATATCGAAGGACTGATAATCGATCTGCGAAACAACGGTGGCGGGTCTCTAAAAACAGCCATCGAAATCAGCGGATTATTCATAGATAAAGGTCCGATAGTTCAGGTAAAATACCGTGGGCAAAGGGCTAAGATAAAAGGAGACAAAGACGTCGGTGTCCTCTGGAATGGCCCCTTGGTCCTACTGGTCAACGAATTTTCAGCATCTGCTTCTGAAATTTTTGCGGCGGCTATGCAAGATTACGGCAGGGCGGTTATTGTAGGAGCCAAGAAAACATTTGGCAAAGGGACCGTACAGAATGTACTGGACCTAAACAGGTATTCAAATATTGAGGGGGATATGGGTGCCTTGAAATTGACCATTCAAAAATTTTACCGGGTAAACGGTGGTTCTACCCAATTGGCAGGAGTTAGCCCTGACATTGTACTACCAAGCAGGTACGACTATATGAAAATTGGGGAAAGTGACCTAAGCAATCCGCTACCTTTTGACAAGGTTCCGCAGGCCAACTACACCCCTTCTGACCACTATAAGAACGCAGGGGTAGTAGTGTCCAACAGTCAACAAAGGGTAGCGCAAAGCGGCCAGTTCAAGCTGATAGATTCACAGGCAAAATGGCTTAAAAAATCGCAGGATGATACCGTGGTCAACCTCAATTATAACAGCTTTAA
>JASMME010000002.1 GCA_030748365.1 Lutibacter sp. | reverse complement strand
AAAGAATGACATCCTTAATAACCACGCTTCCTCTACCTATGCATATCGCATCGGCGGGCAGGATTTTTCCCTAGCCGATACAGGAAACACGACGCCTGAGAAAGTGTACGCAGCCATGTTTCTCGCCTACAAAGCGAAGCAATTTGATCAGGTCATTGAAAAAGCGGCGATGGCAAGCCTTCAATTTGAAGGGGAGAAACTCGTGCCGAAGTTCGAATTGCTAAAAGCCTATGCTATTGGCAAGCAATCAGGGCCAGCCGCCTTTAAGGAGGCCCTCGACCTGGTGGCAGTCAATTACCCTGACACCGAAGAAGGAAAGAAAGCCATGGAATTGATCAATGATGTTGTATCCATAAACAAAAAACCCTAAAGTATGTTTTCAGAAAAGAAAGAAAAGACCCCCCATGCGTCAGAACGCAACCTCATCGGTAAAAAAACGACCATTACTGGCGAGGTGGTATCAGAAGGTGATTTTAGGATCGACGGATCCGTAGAAGGAACAATCACAACCAGCGGGAAAGTAGTGCTTGGTAAATCAGGTACGGTTACTGGTAAAATCGTTTGCAGCAACGCCGATATTGAAGGTAGGCTTTCCGGAGAACTGGTTGTAAGCAACTTATTGTCTGTCAAAGCCAGTGCAGACATTTCAGGAGAATTAACCATCAGTAAGCTTGCCGTAGCGCCGGGCGCAGCTTTTAATGCTACCTGTACCATGAAATCTTCCGTAAAGGAATTGAGGAAAGAAAATGTCAAAAAAGAAAAAACAGCTTCCTAAGTTTGTCCGTCTATCCGGGCTTGCTTTTCAAATGGGGATCACCATTTACCTGGGCGCCTATGTCGGTAAAAAACTCGATGCCTATGCCGGATACTCCGGGAAGACCTTCACCCTGATAGGGATCCTCTTCGCCTTTTGTGTATCTATGTACAGTTTACTGCTCCAGTTAAAAAAAATCAATGACCAAGATGGCTAAGTCCTTTGGTAGTTTTTCCCTGCAATTATTAGGGGCCATCAGCCTCGTCTTTTGTATACATTCTGTGGTGTTGCACTACTACGGTATGGGGATTTTTGACAATTACCGGGTGCTTTCTTACTTAATCAATTACCTGCTCGCCCTGGCAGTTGTAGCACTTTTACAGGTACTTCGGCAAAAATATGAGCACCTGCTGGGTTTTGTCTTTATGGGGGGGAGCTTGGGTAAATTCACTGTATACTTCCTCGTTTTTCAGTCCTTATTTAAGCGTGATGGCCAGGTTGAAACCACCGAAGCTACCGCCTTTTTGATCCCCTATATTCTGTGCCTTTTTTTAGAAACTTTTTACCTGGTAAAACTTTTAAATAAAAAGGTGTAAAAAGCTAATTTGTAGGGGTATAGAAAAGTCGCAAAAGGTGTCAAAATATTTTTTCACGTTTTGATTTAAAAGCGTACATTTGCGGCATATTTTTTAGAGCCTCGATAACAAAGTGATATGAACACATTTAAGTTGCTAAAAACAATTTCGTTGCTATGGATATTGGCAACCGCTTCGATCAGTGCAAAACCCGCTCTTGACAAGGAGGAACACCCTCCTCAGAAAGACCTTAAAGCCGAGATCAAGGCCTATATCAACCACCACCTGCAAGACTCCTATGATTTCAGTCTGTATTCTTATACGGATGAGCAAGGCAAGCATATCTACAAGGGATTTCCGCTACCGGTAATCTTGTGGGACAACGGTTTAAAAGTGTTCGCTTCCGCTAAGTTTCACCACGGGGAAACCTTGGCTGAAGTAGACGGGAATTATTATAAATTATACCACGGAAAAATCTATAAGACTGATGCGGACGGCAGCATTGAGTACGATGCACATCACCATCCGGTCAACGAGAAACCCTTGGATTTCTCCCTGACCAAAAACGTGGTCTTTATCTTGTTGGTGGCCCTGCTGATGTTCTTTATGTTTAGCAAAATGGCCAGGAACTACCAGAAGAACCCCCTGCCTACCGGTATAGGGCGTTTGCTGGAGCCGATTATCTTATACATCCGTGATGACATTGCCATTCCCAACATCGGGGAAAAGAAATACAAGCGTTATATGAGCTATCTACTAACCGTGTTTTTCTTTGTGTGGATTATCAACCTACTGGGGCTAACACCCCTGGGCGTGAATGTGACCAATAATATTGCCGTTACCCTCGCCTTGGCACTGATGACCTATGTGATTACCACCTTTTCCGGAAACAAAGACTATTGGAAGCATATTTTTTGGATGCCGGGAGTACCATGGCCAATGAAAATCATCCTGGCTCCTATTGAGCTGTTAGGAACTTTTATCAAACCCTTTTCGCTGATGATTCGTTTGTATGCGAACATCACCGCAGGTCACGTGGTACTGATGAGCATCATCGGATTGATGTTTATCTTTAAAAACTGGATCGGAAGCCCTTTGTCATTTGGGCTCGCCTTTGCGCTTTCCTTGCTCGAATTGCTAGTGGCAGCGTTACAGGCCTATATTTTCACTATGTTGTCTGCCCTGTACTTCGGTTCGGCGGTAGAAGAACACGATCACCATTAATAATGAATGTTTAATTAATAAATATATATATCATGACAATTCCAAACATTGTAGGAGCAGGTTTAATCGTAATCGGTGCCGGTTTAGGGATCGGTAAGATCGGTGGTTCAGCGATGGACGCCATTGCACGCCAACCAGAAGCTTCAGGAAAAATTCAAACAGCCATGCTAATTGCAGCAGCGCTTATTGAAGGTATTGGATTTGCTGCCCTATTTGCAGCTTAAGAACAAACAACTAGCTGCAACGGTTGGTTGCAGCTATTGTTTTGATGATTTCATTAAACATAACATAACCCTATAACGACTAACATGGACAAGTTAATTGAACAGTTTTCTCTCGGCCTATTCGTTTGGCAATCATTTCTATTTATCGGCCTGGTTCTCTTGTTGAAGAAATACGCCTGGAAACCCATTTTGGATGCGGTTAACGACCGGGAAGAAGGTATCAAGAACGCCCTTGAAGAAGCAGAGAATGCCCGGAAGGAAATGCAAGACCTTACGGCAGACAACGAACGTATCTTAAAAGAAGCACGTACAGAGCGTGATGCCATGCTTAAAGAGGCCCGCGAACTCAAGGACGGTATCATTGCCGATGCGCAGGAAGAAGCGAAGACGCAGGCAAATAAGGTCATCCAGCAGGCACAAGCCACCATTGCTTCCGAAAAGCAGGCTGCCATTGCCGAGATCAAGAACCAGGTAGCCGAATTGTCCATCGGAATTGCTGAAAAAGTGGTTAGGGCTGAACTGGAAGACAAAGACAGACAGCACAAGCTGATCAAAGAAATGTTAAAAGAAGTTTCGTAAAGGATGCGCAGATTCGTCACATTCATTTGCTTATGGCTCCTCACAGTAGCAAGCATTTCAGGGCAGACTCCTGGAATGGCGCAGCCCCTGTGCAGTGATTGCAAAGGCGATATGTTTGTGCGTTTCGAAAGCACTTCCTTCGTCAAGAATAACGAATACGACAACGCTTTTACAAAAGGCTTCACTGGCATTGGTTTTATGGCCAGCCCCAGCCTAGAATACTATCCGACGGAAACCACCCGGGTAAGGGCCGGTATCTACCTTCTCAAATATGCTGGATTGGACCGTTTTAGCCGATCCATTCCCTTATTTTCCGTACACCAGCAACTGAACAATACGACCGACCTGGTATTGGGAAGCCTCTACGGTGCCCTCGAACACGGCCTAGAAGAACCCCTGTTTAGAACCGACCGTTTTTACCAGGACCCCCTAGAATACGGGCTACAACTATTACACCATTCTGCTGCATTTTCCGCAGATCTTTGGCTCAACTGGGAGCAGTTTATCTTACCGGGCGATCCCTATCAGGAAGCCTTTCAGGCTGGTTTAAGCAGCCAGTACACGATGATCTCCTCAGCAAGCCTGGAAGTGGCGGTACCCTTACAGGTCCTGCTCTATCATAAAGGAGGGCAAATCGATAGCAGCGAGGAAGGCGTACTCAGCCAGTTAAATGCCATGAGTGGCCTTCGCATACATTACCGAATGCCTGACGGAGCTACACTGGGTATAGAACCCCTGTTCTTCTATTACAAAGGCCTGAATGTTCCCGATACGGGTAGCCATGCACAGCCTTTCAGTAGTGGAAAGGCCGTCTATGTAAAATGTCTTTACCAAAAAGAAAACCTTAAGGCCATGCTGGGATACTGGCAGGCCGACCAGTTTATTGCTCCCAAGGGAGAGTTTCTCTTCCAGAGTGTTTCAGAATCAGCGCCTTCTTACCACGAGGCAGACAGAAAACTGATTACTGGAAAAATTGGTTTCGTACACCCCATCAAAGAATCGATTCAAATCTCATTTAGTACTGCTGGGTATTACGACCTGGTCAATGAAGACCTGTCTTATGCCTGTGGCCTTCAACTCGTATTGAATGAATCCTTCTTTATAAGTCATCATAAAAAACACCGAAAAAGTTAATCCTATAACAACCCATTCATGAGCACAAGAGCCGCCTTACGTTATGCAAAAGCCACCTTGGATTTCGCGCTTGAACAACAAAAAGAAGCCGAAGTCAATGAACAGATGTTGCTGATTGCCAACACCATTGAGGACAGCAGGGAACTACAGTTGTTGCTGAGCAGCCCGGTATTGAAAGTGGCGTTGAAAAAAGCGAGTTTACAGGGAATTTTTTCCGACCAGATCGGTGAAATTGCCTATGGTCTGATCGACCTGTTACTGGAAAACAAGCGGCTCAATCTTTTACAAGAGGTTGCTAAGAGCTTCCAAATAATCTACGATTCGTTGCGGGGCAAGGAAACGGCCAGGGTGGTGTCAGCGGTGCCTTTGACCGATGCACTAAAAGAACAGGTTTTGGAAAAGGTACGTGCCCTTCGAGGCAAAGAAGTTGCGATTGAAAATACGGTGGATCCCGCCATCATCGGCGGTTTCGTACTGCGTGTTGGAGACATTCAGTACGACGCGAGTATCGCACATAAATTACAGCTGTTGAAAAGACAGTTTGACAATAAGAGTTATATATCAGCATTGTAGAATAATAAAGAGAATTTTAGTTTTAAAAAACAGATAAAATGGCATCAATTAAACCAGCTGAGGTTTCAGCAATTTTAAAACAGCAATTGGCCGGATTTGAAGCGAGTGCTTCCCTGGACGAAGTAGGAACAGTATTGCAGGTAGGTGATGGTATCGCCCGTGTATACGGTTTGTCAAACGTACAATACGGCGAACTGGTAGCGTTTGAAAATGGCCTGGAAGGAATCGTTTTAAACCTGGAAGAAGACAATGTAGGGGTGGTATTACTAGGCCCTTCCAAAGAAATTAAGGAAGGTGCAACGGTTAAAAGAACTTCGCGCATTGCTTCGTTAAACGTGGGAGAAGGCATTTCAGGACGTGTGGTAAACACCCTGGGAGCGCCCATTGATGGTAAAGGACCCATTCAGGGAGAAACCTTTGAGATGCCTTTGGAGCGCAAGGCGCCTGGTGTAATCTACCGGGAGCCGGTTACAGAACCGCTGCAAACAGGTGTAAAAGCCATTGACGCCATGATTCCTGTAGGAAGGGGACAGCGTGAATTGATTATTGGTGACCGTCAAACCGGAAAATCAACCGTAGCGATTGATACCATTCTCAACCAAAAAGAATTTTACGATGCCGGTGAGCCTGTTTACTGTATCTATGTAGCCATCGGCCAGAAAGGATCTACGGTAGCAGGTATTGCCAAGTTACTAGAAGAAAAAGGAGCGATGGCCTATACGACCATTGTGGCGGCCAACGCCTCAGACCCTGCGCCAATGCAGGTATATGCACCCATGGCTGGTGCAGCTATCGGAGAGTATTTCAGGGATACCGGAAGACCAGCCCTGATTATCTACGATGACTTGTCTAAACAAGCGGTAGCCTACCGAGAGGTATCCTTATTGCTTCGTCGTCCCCCAGGACGTGAAGCCTACCCTGGTGACGTATTCTATCTACACTCCCGTTTGTTGGAGCGTGCCGCCAAGGTAATCAATGACGATACCATTGCAGCACAGATGAATGATGTGCCGGATTCTTTGAAATCCAAGGTAAAAGGGGGTGGTTCTCTTACCGCACTTCCCATTATTGAAACACAGGCAGGAGACGTATCTGCTTATATCCCTACCAACGTAATTTCGATTACAGACGGTCAGATCTTCCTTGAATCGGACTTATTCAATTCCGGGGTTCGTCCAGCGATTAACGTGGGAATTTCTGTATCCCGTGTAGGGGGGAATGCCCAGATCAAATCGATGAAAAAGGTGGCGGGAACCCTCAAACTCGACCAAGCACAATACCGCGAACTGGAAGCTTTTGCCAAGTTTGGTTCCGACCTGGATGCCGCGACCATGAACGTGATCGAAAAAGGGAAGCGCAATGTGGAAATACTGAAGCAAAACCAATCAGATCCTTTTGCTGTTGAAGACCAAATCGCCATCATTTACGCAGGTTCTAAAAACCTGTTAAAGGAGGTGCCTGTGAACAAGGTAAAAGAATTTGAGGCCGATTTTATTACCTATTTGAACACGAAACACCGGGACACACTCGATACACTCAAAGCGGGTAAATTGACCGATGAGGTAATTAAGACCCTCACCGAAGCAGCGGCAGAGATTTCGGCAAAATACGTGTAGCAAACAACCGCTTATATAGCTGGTTTATGGTAAAAGAGGCTGGATGGTTTTCTAGCATGACAAAAAATACGATATGGCAAACTTAAAAGAGATACGTAACAGAATTAACTCCATTGGTTCAACCATGCAGATCACCAGTGCCATGAAAATGGTATCGGCTGCCAAGTTGAAAAAAGCGCAGGATGCCATTACACAGATGCGTCCCTATGCCAACAAACTGACGGCCCTGCTCCAAAGCTTGAGTACTGCTATGGACGGTGAGGTGGGCGGTACCTATGCAGAACAAAGGGCTGTTTCAAAGGTATTGTTGGTGGTGATCACTTCGAACAGGGGGCTCTGTGGCGGATTTAATAGTGCTGTCATTAAAACCGCTGCTACGCGTGCGGATCAATATTACCAGGGGAAGCAGGTAGACCTGCTGACTATTGGAAAGAAAGGAAATGATATTCTGTCGAAAAGTTTTACGGTGATTGACAATAAGAACGCTATTTTTGATGACTTGACCTTTGACAATACGGCGCTTATTGCTGAGGAGATCACCGCCTTGTTTGCGGGGGGTGATTATGACAAGATCGAATTGGTATACAACCGGTTTAAGAATGCAGCCACGCAGTTACCTACCGTGGAGACCTTCTTACCCATAGTACCTGTTGACAATGCCGCGAACGTACAGACAGATTATCTCTTTGAACCTTCCAAGGAGGAAATTGTAATGGCCTTGATTCCAAAGTCGTTAAAAACACAATTGTACAAAGCGATCCGAGATTCTTTTGCGGCTGAACACGGTGCCCGTATGACGGCCATGCACAAAGCCACAGACAATGCCACAGAGTTGAGAGATGACTTGTTGTTGACCTATAACAAGGCCCGTCAGGCAGCCATTACCAATGAAATTCTCGAGATTGTAGGAGGAGCCGAGGCCCTGAATAACTAGCGGGTATAGCGCTTTTTAAAACCATACATTTAAAAGACCTTAGTTACTAAGGTCTTTTTTTATGCCTTGGTATCCCTTTTTTCGGCTGTTACCAAAATTTTATCGGTTAAAAAAAGGCCAGGTATTTTTTTTAAAATTTATTTTGCTATTTTTAAAAAGTCAAGGCTCTATAAAATGAAAAAAACACTTGCTATCTTTAGTGCCGGTCTCCTGCTACTAAGTGTATCGGCCTGTGCCCTGCTTAAAAACAAGGACGTCCGCCTGGTTGACACACCGCCCTTTAACATTGAATCAGCTACCTACCAGCACTGGAAAGGCGGACAACCAGGGGTTGGCGGCCTACAGGTTCATATACAAATCGATAAGCCCGACGTATCACTGGATACGGTGTATTTCAGACAACAACAAGGGCTGTTTAAATCGGTGAAAACGGTGTCAGGAACCCGGTATAGTGCCGTGTTTACCCATCCCCGAAAAAAAATGGTTCTACACCGCAATCCTAGGGAAGAATACGGCAACTCCTTGTTACCTGTCGGGAAAATACCTTTTGTACTTCACAAGGAAGAGGCGGTAATTGGTTATACTTACCAGGGCTTACATGCTTTTTGTAAAGTCAAGCTGTTGCCCAAGAAAAATGACCAGCATCTACCTGAATAAACAAGCCGTGCTAGACCGCTAAGGTGCCATTCTTCCCCAGGGTATTTTTAACTTTTTTATAAAAAACCTTCTTTTTTTGTTAAAAAACAAAGTTTGGCATAGAAATTGCTTCTCCTTTAACAGCGTCTTGATGCAAAGACCTACTTCCTTTATACGGAAGCAACACATTTGAAAAAGATACCTTTTAAAAATTAGGTGAAAAATAAAGTTTGGTTAGTTGATTTGATTGGTTAGTAATAACCAATTTAGAAAAAACGGTGCTCGCTAGGGCGCCGTTTTTTTGTATATTTAATCCAAGATGATGACTGTCAAATAAATATATAAGTTATAGCCTGTATACACCGCTATAAACCCCCGTTTGTTTACCCAGTTTCATCCGACTAACGACACTAAAAAAGAAGCATATGAAACCCCAAATCGCCCTAATTACAGGTGCTACTTCCGGCATTGGAAAAGCCACTGCCAGCCTATTTGCCCAACACGGCATTGCATTGGTGCTATGTGGTAGGAACCAAACCGCTCTTAAGAACCTTCAGGAAACGCTAGGAAAACACACCAAGGTCCTTTCCCTGAATTTTGACCTCCGAGATAGAGAAGCTGTTTGTAAGGCGGTGGAAGGACTACCTCCCGATTTTCAAAACATCGATATACTCATCAACAACGCGGGAAATGCACACGGGCTGAGCACCCTGCAAACGGGAAGTGTAGCAGATTGGGATGCCATGATAGATACCAATGTAAAAGGTTTGTTGTACATTACCAAGGCAGTCTTGCCGGTGATGATTCGTCGCAACCACGGTAGCATCGTCAATATCGGCTCTGTGGCTGGAAAGGAGGTCTATGCAAAAGGAAACGTTTACTGCGCCTCCAAACATGCTGTAAATGCCCTTAACAAAGCCATGCGTTTAGACCTAAATGAGTATGATATTCGCGTATCTGCTATTCATCCAGGAGCTGTGGAAACCAATTTTTCCAAGGTGCGTTTTAAGGGCGATGAAACCCGTGCCCAAAAAGTTTATGAGGGTTATACGGCTTTGCAAGCAGCAGATATTGCTGATATTATTTATTTTGTCATCACCCGACCACCACAAGTAACCATTGAAGACCTGGTCGTATATCCATCGGCCCAGGCCAGCGCACACTTGCTAAGGAAAAACCAGCATTCTGATGATCAATAAACGCCTTTTAATCAAAAATCTGCTCGCCCATAATGACGAGAACAGCTTCTACGATAAGAAGCGCAAGATTACGTTGGGCAGCAAGGAAGGAAAGGCCAAATTTTTAAAACACGTATGTGCACTGTCTAACTCCAATCCGAAGAACAATGCTTATATCGTCATCGGGATTGAAGACAAGATGGACAAAATAGTGGGGGTTGATTTTTTTGATGATAGTAAGATCCAAAACCTGATAAATTCCTATTTAAAGTATCCGCCCAAGATCCAGTACGAGAACGTTGCCTTTCCTAGGTTGCCGAGGCACAAGGTAGTCGGCCTGGTTACCATCCACCCCTACAACCGGGTAACGGCCCTTAAAAAACCCATATGGAAATACGTACGTGGCAAGGTTTTTTACCGTAGGGGGAGTACTTCCATGTCTACCCTGGGACCTTACGAACTGAAAAGTACGAACGAGGCCATCGTAAAAGCCATAGAAAAGAACGCTAGCAACAATATACAGCTCACCCTAGACGGGGTCTTTGATTTTTTCGAACGGCACCCCAAAGAATACCAGCCCACCTACAAGGTGTTCAACGAACAATTTGTACTTTGTTGGGCCGGTGAAAAGAAAATATTAAATGAGGAAACTTTCTATTCCCGGGTAGACATTGAACTGATCAACGAACAGGTGCGGCTGTTCTACTCTGCCCTGGACGAGGTGAAAATCGCTTATAACGACCAGTCTTTTATCATTACAGAATTTATCTATCTGGGCATCAATGATGATTTTGACTATTTCCCCCTGGAAAAGACCGTGATTCATTTTAAGAACAACGGCAAACACGATATCGTAAGCGAACTCTTGTTTGAACCTCCGAAATTCGACAAAAAGGAACTGCACCACCTCTTTAACAACTGTAACATCCTTTTTGATAAGCTACGTAAAAACCAGGAACTCGACGATTCGGAAATGACCGTCCTAGAGATCCTGCCCACCAATTATATGATCTGCGTCTTAAACCAGCTACCCGACGCCTACCTCAAATTGGTGGCTACCGGGCCCTATCTAAAGTTGCGGGAAGACAAGACTGCCTATATCAAGTACAAGGAAGCCCTACGGGTTCTGCGAAAGGTAAAATACCAGTCCTAAACATTTATTAAAAAAGCCACTGAAACAGTGGCTTTTTATTATTTATAGGTCAAATTTGATCCCTTGAGCCAGCGGTAGTTCCGTGGTATAGTTGATCGTATTGGTTTGTCGCCTCATATAAACCTTCCAGGCATCGGAACCGGATTCTCTTCCACCTCCGGTCTCTTTTTCCCCGCCAAAGGCGCCCCCGATTTCAGCGCCAGAGGTTCCAATATTTACATTGGCAATCCCGCAGTCTGAACCGGCATGTGATAAGAAAAGTTCCGCTTCGCGCAGGTTATTGGTCATGATGGCAGAGGACAGTCCCTGTGCCACATTGTTTTGGATGTCAATGGCATTGTCAACCGACCCGCTGTACTTTAAAAGATACAGAATCGGAGCAAATGTTTCGTGTTGTACAATGTCAAAATCATTCTTAGCCTCAGCAATGGCTGGCTTTACATAGCAGCCACTTTCGTAGCCTTCTCCCTGAAGTACACCCCCTTCAACCAGGAGCGAACCTCCCGATTCTTGTACTTTCTTAAGAGCCGTTTCGTACATCCGTACAGCGTCCGTATCAATTAGGGGCCCTACGTGGTTTTGCTCATCCAGTGGGTTGCCAATTCGCAATTGTTTATAGGCTGCTATCAAGGCTGTTTTTACCTGATCGTATACAGCTTCGTGCACAATCAGTCTACGGGTGGAAGTACACCGTTGACCCGCGGTTCCAACCGCGCCAAAGACCGCGCCAATCACTGTCATTTTGATATCGGCATCCGGGCTCACGATAATCGCATTGTTGCCACCGAGCTCTAGCAATGATTTGCCCAGACGCTCTCCTACGGTACGTCCCACAAT
This sequence comes from Lutibacter sp., assembly GCA_030748365.1. Taxonomy (GTDB): domain Bacteria; phylum Bacteroidota; class Bacteroidia; order Flavobacteriales; family Flavobacteriaceae; genus Lutibacter. Next base: position 10,240 of record JASMME010000002.1, on the reverse strand, counting down.
CTTACCCATCCTGGTTGAACCTGTTGCAGAGATCAATGGGATTCGCTTGTCAGTGGTCATCATTTCACCAACGGTATAATCGCCATTGATAATACAGGAAATACCTTCTGGTAAATTATTCTCTTCCAAGACTGAGGCAATGATGTGCTGGCAGGCAATGCTGCACAAAGGCGTTTTTTCGGAAGCTTTCCACACACATACATCCCCACAAATCCAAGCGAGGGCAGTATTCCAGCACCAAACGGCTACCGGGAAGTTAAAAGCGGAAATAATTCCCACGATTCCCAGTGGGTGGTATTGTTCATACATCCTGTGTCCTACGCGTTCCGAGTGCATGGTGAGGCCGTGTAACTGACGGGAGAGGCCCACCGCAAAATCACAGATATCAATCATTTCCTGTACTTCGCCCAGCCCTTCTTGTAAGGATTTTCCCATTTCATAAGAAACAAGGGCGCCTAGTGGCTGTTTTAGCGTACGTAATTTATCGCCAAACTGACGGACAATATCTCCCCGTTGGGGGGCAGGCATCAAGCGCCATGTTTTAAAAGCGTCCTGTGCGGTACTCATTACCTTTTCATAATCAGCGGCCGTGGTGCTGCTGACACTTCCGATAAGACTTCCGTCAACAGGAGAATAGGAATCGATCTGCGGGCCATTTCCAAAAAACACAGTGCCGGTAGCAGTCCCCGGATTTTGTTTTTTGAGTCCCAGTGTATGCAACGTATCTTCGATACGTTTACTGTTTTCTGTGGTTTTCATGGTGTATCTTCTATTATAATTGGTTTGGGCAAATTTACGAATAATAACACTGATAAAAAGAAAAGTCGTTTCAATTTTGAAACGACTTTTCTCCTTTAAAATTTGGTAACCAACCAAATAATAAACCAACTAAAACTGATAATTTACACCTGTGTATACCCCTATATAGTAGGGCAACACATTGTCTGCATTCCTAGAGAAGGCATTGGTCTGTAGTTTGAACATGGGTGAGATGTTCAGGTATAGGTTCTTGCGGATGGAATAATCAACATCCAATCCGATATTTCCGGTAAAATTAACACTGCGCAGTGTCTCCAATCCGTTTAGGTCTTGTTTGTCAAAGTCGTTTTGTAAAAAAATGTCATCCCTGTTGAGCAAGAGGGTACTGAACCCACCAACCAGGTTGATTCCCAACCTGCCTTCTGTCAGGTGGTATTTTACTTCTACAGGAATTTCCACATAGCCAAAGACCCTGTTTAGGTTTGTTACACTTTGATTGTTCGTTTTACCGCTGACTAGGGATTCATTTTTAGGAAGGCTCTTTGTTAGAGGTTCTCCTTCAGACGCCATGGTAGCAGCAAAAGGCACCTGGTTGGCCGTATACCCCATGTTGATCAAGTTAATCCCTGACTGGAAGCTAATCCGCTTACTTAATTGATAGGATACTTTCAGTCCGTAGGCATAGGAAAGGTTGGTAGCAACTGTTCCATTTCCAAGCTGTGTTCCCAGAGAGGCATTGTCAACGCCACTTAGGTAGATAGGGGCAAAGATGGTTGCAACGCTAAATCGGTTTGATAAAGGGGCTGTCTTGGGCGCTGTAAACGGAGAAGTAGAAAATAAGGGGTTTTCAGCAAAATCCAAGCCCATATCCGAGCGATCCTGTCCCTTTAAAAGCCTGTTGTTTTCTGAAAGATCATCACTGACTTCCTGTACAGCAGCTATCGATGTGGAAATATCTGAAGAAACGGGTATTTCCTCGGGTATATTGGCTGTTTCAACCAGTGTATTGGAAGGCTTGGAATCCTCCTGAGGGCTGGTTTCAACAACGACGGACTCTGTAGGCCCGTTGGCCAACATTTTCTCAAAAAAATCGGTATTGGGAATTTCGTAACGATAGCCGACCCCCATCAGCAGCAAGAACACCGCCGCGATGCTCGCTATCCGATACCAAGGTCGAAAACGTCTTTTAGGGGATACTGGCGATAGTTCTTTTTCTATAGCGCTCCAAGCACCCTGTCCGGGGTACTTCTCAAAATCCTTCAACTTTTCCTGGAAAAGCCTGTCAATGTTTTTTGTCTCTCTCACGAAACCGCATTCTCTTTATTACTAAATAGATTGCTGACCCGTTTGATAGCGCTCGATTTGTTGTCTTAAAATTACCCTGGCCCTGGCCAAATTTGACTTTGACGTGCCTTCGGCAATTTTTAGCATTCCTGCAATTTCCCGGTGCGAGTAGCCGTCCAAGACATACAGGTTAAAAACCAACCGGTACCTTTCTGGCAATCCACGAATCAAATCTAGCAGGAAGTCAAGCGAAATCTCTTCGTCATCAACCTCAACAATTACCTCGTCCGGAATGTCTTCCGTAACGATATTCAATACACTTTTCTTTCGGTACTTGAGCAACACGGTGTTTATCATCACCCGCTTGGCCCAACCTTCGAAAGATCCCCTAAAATCAAACTGGCCGATTTTTTTAAAAATGGTGATAAAACCATCTTGAAAATTATCTTGCGCTTCTTGTTTGTTGTTAGAGTACTTCAGGCATATAGAAAACAAACTACCAGCGTAGAGATGGTAGATTTCCTGTTGTGCCTGTCGATCGTTCTTAGCACATTGTTTTATGAGTTTCTGTAAACTCAAATCCAATTGTTTTAACTGTTAATAAGATACCTAAAAAGAGAATAGGTTGCGTAAATTTACACTACTTTTGTGGTGTTTCCCAAATTTTATGGCAAAAAAAACAGGCATTCATCCATTATCCAACAGGCCATTTGAGCAAAAAGCCCTTGAAATATTCAGGTTTCAGGCCAGGCACAATGCTGTCTACAGGTCTTTTTTAAGTCATTTAAAAACAGATATTTATAGTGTTAATAAATGGACGGAAATACCCTTTTTGCCCATTCAGTTCTTTAAAACCCATCGCATTCTTTCCGTAACAGACCCGGTTCAAAAGTGTTTTGTAAGCAGTGGCACCAGTGGTACCAGGCCCAGTAGGCACGAAATCACAGACCTGTCTCTGTACCAGCAAAGTTTCCGAAAAGGTTTTGCACACTTTTATGGTCAGATAGAAGATTATACCATTCTGGCCCTACTGCCCGCTTACCTAGAGAGGGAGGGCTCATCACTGGTGTATATGGTAGACGATCTGATACAACGCTCTGGAAAACCTGCCAGTGGATTTTACCTGCACAATTTGGCAGCATTAAAGGCGGTGTTGCTCGACCTGGAAGCCAGGCAGGAAAAAACACTGCTGATAGGGGTGTCTTTTGCCCTGCTCGACCTGGTTGAAAAATACGCATTTAAGCTTAGAAATACCCTTGTCATGGAAACAGGTGGTATGAAAGGACGGAGAAAAGAACTGGTTCGTTCCGACCTGCACAAACGCTTGCAAGAAGGTTTTGGTGTACCACATATTCACGCGGAATACGGTATGACCGAATTGCTGAGTCAGGCCTATGCTTCCCAGGACGGCGCCTTTGAATGCCCCCCCTGGATGCGGATATGCATTCGCGATCCGGAGGACGCTTTGTCGCTGGTGCCCGATGGGAGAACCGGAGGCATCAATGTGATGGACCTGGCCAATATAAACAGTTGTTCATTTATCGCTACCCAGGATCTTGGAAAAAAACTGGCGCCCAATCGTTTTGAGGTATTGGGACGTTTTGACCACGCAGAAATAAGGGGTTGTAACCTTATGGTGGTATAAACACCTTAAACGGGGCGCCCTTCCAAATAGTTTCTATGACCACGAACATACCAGACGGTATTTGTATCTTTGTCGCTGGAATCTTTAATGAAAAGCCTCCGGGCATCGTAACCTATGATAGAAAAGAAAAAAGTCAGTTCAGAAGCAGTGGTACTGATTGGTCTTATCACCGCCCACCAAGATGAGGAACAGCTGGCTGACTATTTAGATGAGCTGGCCTTTTTGACCCTGACCGCCGGTGGGAAATCGGTCAAACGCTTTACCCAAAAGCTAGCTACGCCCAATCCCAAAACCTTTATTGGCACGGGGAAACTCCAGGAGGTTAAATTGTATATGGAAACACAGGGCGTGGAAACCGCCATCTTTGACGATGAATTGTCTGCCGCCCAGCTTCGTAATATTGAAAAAGAGCTGAACTGTAAGGTGCTTGACCGCACCAATCTAATCCTCGATATCTTTGCCAGCCGGGCACGTACAAGTTATGCCCGGACCCAGGTGGAATTGGCCCAGTGCCAGTATTTTTTACCCCGACTAACCCGTTTGTGGACCCACCTCGAACGCCAAAAGGGAGGCATCGGGATGCGTGGACCGGGTGAAACCGAAATCGAGACCGACCGCCGAATCATCCGCGATAAGATCAGCCTGCTTAGAAAGAAGTTGCGACAGATCGACAAACAAATGGCAGTACAGCGGAAAAACCGGGGAAAAATGGTCCGTGTAGCCCTGGTAGGCTATACCAACGTAGGAAAATCAACCCTGATGAACGTGGTGAGCAAAAGCAGTGTTTTTGCCGAGAACAAACTCTTTGCTACCCTGGATACAACCGTGAGAAAGGTGGTCATCAAAAACATTCCCTTCCTACTGACCGATACAGTTGGCTTTATCAGAAAACTCCCTACCCAACTGGTGGAATCATTTAAATCTACCCTAGACGAAGTACGGGAAGCAGACTTGTTATTACATGTGGTTGATATTTCACATCCCAATTTTGAAGACCATATCGCCTCGGTACATACCATTCTTAACGATATTAAAAGCATGGACAAGCCTACTTTGCTGGTCTTTAATAAAATCGATGCCTACCAACATGAAAGCATCGATCCGGATGACCTGGTAACCGAAAAGACCAAACGCCACTATACCCTGGAGGATTGGGAACAAACCTGGATGAACCAACAGGATACCCAGTGCCTATTTCTTTCTGCCCTTACCAAAGAAAACCTAGAGGTCTTTCGGGAAAAGGTGTTTGAGGCGGTAAAAAAGATCCATATCACCCGTTTTCCCTACAACGATTTTCTATACGAGGAATATACCGGGGAAGTGTAAACATCCCTAAAATTCACTGTCATCGCTAGTCCAAATAATTTTCGGCGGCGGCGGCGCGTGTAGCGGCATGGGAGGTAAGTTCAGCGATGGCTGCGGAGAATTCACTACTGTTATCTAGAAAGGTATAGCCCTGAATTTCTGAAGTTGCATAGGGTTCTATAAGGGCTGCATATTGTTCGTAAACACCTTGTATATGGCTTGTTTCAAAAGCGCCGTCAAGGCTTTCTTGTACATACGTATCATAGGTTGCGCGGTATACCGGGTCGTTGTACAAGTACTCGATTAGGGGCCACTCACCAAGGGAAAGATTTGAAAAATCAAGGTTTAGAGCACCCCCCATTTTCCCTTCTTGGAGGGCTTCATTATTGTCCCAAGGAATCCGAAGAATGGCTTTGCGCATAGGAATAATCATCAAAAGATGAAAGGGTTGACTCCAGTTGCTCCTGGCCAGATCCATTCATTAATGTTGGATTGTTAGAACAAGAGAAAATAAATAAAAATAAAAAACACACTGTTTGCGTTGTTCTTAGCCCTCCAGATTTTGACAAGATAAGGCTTAAAAAATATACCCCTTTCCCTATTTTCTTCTAAAAAAAATTTGAATATCCTAAGACTTCTTCTTAACCAGCGGAACAGTCGAACAGGCCTCTCCAAACATAACCGATCGGGCAACAGGCTGTAGTATTTTTAGCAGTTGTAAGTAGGCGGTTTCTGGAATGGGTTTCCGGGAACAACCCTTAATGATAACGGGTTTGTCGGTATAGGCTGCCACAGAAAACTGAGAGAGAATCTCTGAAAAAACAGCGGTCTCTAGGGCCTTTAAATCGCCTACCACCACTTTCTTGGCCACCGGATTTAGATAGGTAGCTACCAGGAGGAAAGTCCAGGAGGGAAGAATGGCTTCCGAAGCGCAGGTAAGGGCCACATAATGGTCTTTATACATACCCCAGTCATGGTCTGTAAGGGCTTTTCTAAAGGGTTTTTCCCGAAGTATACAACCCTGGTGTAGCCATTGGCCAATATCCAGCAAGGTACGAGGGCCTTCTGGATAAAAGGTTTCTAGGTCAAGGGTCTTTAGTGGGCTGTTGGCCACCCTGTTTACAATTTCTTTAGCCATTTATAAAAATCCAAGTGCCAGTTTTGCCTCCTCACTCATCATGTCCTGGGTCCACATAGGGTCAAAGGTAATCTCCACTTCGGCGTCGTTTACCTCATCGAGGGTCTTTACCTTTTCTTCCACTTCTGCAGGCAGGGTTTCCGCCACCGGACAGTTGGGTGAGGTAAGCGTCATCAATACCTTGACATCCTTGTGCTCATTGACAAAGACATCATAGATCAAGCCCAGCTCAAAGATATCCACCGGTATTTCCGGATCGTAAATTGTTTTTAGCACAGTTACTATTTTGTCTCCCAGGTCTTCGTTGTCTTCAGGGCGCATCAGTCAGGTTGTTTGTAGTTGGTCTAATTATATACAAAGATACAATTTTCAGGAAAGCCCGTATTTGGATTGAAAGGCCAGGGCGTATAACTTGATTTGTTTGACCATTGACAACAAGCCGTTGGCCCGGGTTGGTGAAAGGTGTTCTTTTAGACCAATCTGGTCGATAAAGAAGAGGTCGGCCTGGAGGATATCGGCAGGTTGCTGGTGGTTAAAAACCCGTAAGAGCAGGGCAATGATGCCTTTGGTCAGGATGGCATCGCTGTCACTGGTATAATCCATGGTGTCTCCTTTGATCCCGGCGTGTAACCATACCTTGCTCTGGCAACCCGAGATTAGGTTAGACGGGGTTTTAAATTCTGCCTGTAGTATCGGCAGTGATTTGCCCAGTTCGATGATGTATTCGTAGCGCTGCATCCAGTCGTCAAACATGGAAAACTCCGCTATAATTTCTTCTTGTATTTCTTTGATAGTCATTTTTTAACCTTATTTTTGCAAAAATAACCACATCCGTTGGTTTAAAAAAATATAAAGGCCTTTTGTGTTGTATGGGGTCTTAATAAATAAGCAATGTTACCTATGAGTAAACTACTGATTGTTGGAACGGTCGCTTTTGACGCCATTGAAACCCCTTTTGGAAGCACTGATAAAATACTGGGTGGCGCTGCTACCTATATCGGGCTTTCCGCTGCCCATTTTGGCGTCGATGCGGGTATTGTATCGGTTGTAGGTGGTGATTTCCCCGATACATACCTAAAGGACCTTAACGAAAGAAAGGTAAATACAGACGGTATCGCAATTATCCCATCGGGTAAAACTTTTTTCTGGAAGGGGAAATACCACAACGATCTCAATTCCAGAGACACCCTGGCGACAGAACTAAACGTACTGGCCGATTTTAATCCGGTGGTTCCGGAGGCCTATAAAGAGGCCGAATTCCTGATGCTTGGCAACCTGGATCCGGCGGTGCAGCTGTCGGTCATCGAACAAATGAAGAAGCGTCCCAAACTGGTTGTACTCGACACCATGAATTTTTGGATGGATACCACCTGGGATACCCTGCTGGAGGTGATTGAGAAAACAGATGTAATCACCATCAATGATGAGGAGGCCCGCCAGCTTTCTGGAGAATATTCCCTGGTAAGAGCTGCCAGAAAAATACAGGCCATGGGGCCTGCTTATGTAGTGATCAAAAAAGGAGAGCACGGGGCCTTGTTATTTCATCAGAACGAGGTGTTCTTTGCACCAGCCTTGCCCCTGGAAGAAGTATTTGATCCTACCGGTGCCGGTGATACCTTTGCGGGCGGATTTATAGGCCACCTGACCAAAACACAGGACATTTCCTTTGACAATATGAAACGCGCAGTCATTGCCGGGGCCAACCTGGCTTCTTTCTGCGTCGAGAAATTTGGAACGACCCGTATGGAAACGCTTAGCCCTGGGGAGGTACAAGACCGCTTATTACAATTCAAACTACTGACCCAGTTTGACATTGAATTGCATTGATAAGTCATCCGCCTACGTGCGGATTTTTTTATAGTTACTACTAACAAGGAAGCAGATATTATGAGTGACGCAATCAAGCACGAATGTGGCATAGCCATGGTAAGGTTATTAAAACCATTGCAGTACTACAAAGACAAGTACGGAACGGCTTTTTATGGGCTGAACAAAATGTACCTCTTGATGGAAAAGCAGCACAACCGCGGTCAGGACGGTGCTGGCCTGGCCAGTATCAAGTTTGATGTAGCGCCGGGAACACGGTATATCAGCCGGGTGCGGTCAAACAAACCACAGCCCATTCAAGACGTTTTTTCCAAGATTAACAAACGAATTCGGGCCTTGCACAAAGAGCACCCTGATAAAATAGGGGATACCGCCTGGCAAAACCAACATACGCCCTACCTGGGAAATCTTTTTTTAGGGCATGTACGCTACGGTACTTATGGAAAGAACAGCCTAGAGAGCGTACATCCTTTCTTGCGTCAAAGTAACTGGATGCACAAGAGTCTGATCGTTGCCGGTAATTTTAACATGACCAATTCCAAACGCTTGTTTGACGACTTGGTAGAGATTGGCCAGCACCCAAAAGAAATGACCGACACAGTAACGGTTATGGAAAAGATTGGTCATTTTATCGATGATGAAGTAAGCAGGATTTACCAAGGTCTTAAAACTGGTGAAGGGGTCAGTAAAAAAGAGGCCTCCCCCATGATTGAAACCCAGATTGATTTGCAAAAGGTCTTGCGAAAATCTGCCAAGAACTGGGATGGTGGTTATGCAATGGCTGGCCTGTTGGGGCATGGAGACGCTTTTGTACTAAGGGATCCCGCAGGTATCCGCCCGGCTTTCTACTACCAGGATGAGGAAGTGGTGGTGGTGGCCTCAGAGCGCCCTGTAATCCAAACCGTGTTCAACGTAAAGATGGAGACCGTAAAAGAGTTGGCACATGGCCATGCACTGATCGTACGGCGGGATGGTAGTGTGTCTGTCGACAAGATTCGGGAGCAGTTACCTAAGAAATCCTGTTCTTTTGAGCGGATCTATTTTTCAAGGGGAAGTGATGCCGCTATTTACCAGGAACGCAAAACCCTGGGGAAACTCGTTTTTCCTCAAATCCTAGAAAAGATTGGTGAAGACCTGGCCAACACGGTATTTTCCTATATACCCAATACCGCAGAAACTTCTTTTTACGGCCTGCGGGAAGCGGCAGAAGATTTTTTAAACCAGCAAAAGACCCAAGCCATTCTGAGGGGTAAAAGGGCTTTGTCTTCCGAGAAGGTAACCGAGATTTTATCCGAACGCCCGCGTGTAGAGAAACTGGCCATCAAAGATGCCAAACTCCGCACGTTTATTGCCGATGACAATACCCGGGATGACCTGGTGGCACATGTCTATGATGTCACCTATGGAATTGTTAAAAAAACCGATACCCTGGTGGTCATCGATGACAGCATCGTACGTGGTACCACCCTTAAGAAAAGCATCATCAAAATCCTGGACCGTTTAGAACCGAAAAAAATCCTGATCGTTTCTTCGGCGCCCCAAATCAGGTACCCGGATTGTTATGGTATCGACATGGCTAAGATGGGTGATTTTATCGCCTTTAGGGCAGCGTTGGCCTTGTTAAAGGAACAAGACCTTTACCACCTTGTGGACCAGGTTTACCAAGATTGTAAACGACAACAATCCTTAGCAGATACTGCCATTGTCAATGCCGTAAAAGCGCTGTATAGTCCTTTTACGGACGTGCAAATTTCTGATAAGATTGCCGAGATGCTTAAAACAGGGGATATCCGTGCGGAGGTCGAGATCATTTTCCAGTCGGTAGACAACCTGCACAAGGCCTGCCCTGACCACTTGGGCGACTGGTATTTTACCGGAGACTATCCTACCCCCGGAGGCAACAGGGTGGTGAATGATGCCTTTGTTAATTTTTATGAGGGCTCTGACCAACGGGCTTATTAGTGTGGTTTAGTAGGTTGTTTTTATTTCTTGTTTGCCAGCGCAAGCACCTTGCTTGTGCTGTTAAATAAACGAACATTAGCAATCGTTATCATACCCTTTTTTCCTTATTCTTCTTATTTGGTTTCGTCACGAGTGGGACGCTCGCGCTAGCGGGGAGTGATTGATTTTTCGTATAGCTAAGAAAATCTGATTTTAAGTTAAGTTCTTTATCGAAAAAAATTTCTTGAGAATTTATTTTAATTGATATACCGATTAAAATGATTAAAAAGGAAATGTTTTTCATTATGAATGTGTTGTGTGATAACGGTTGGTGTATGGAG
>JASMME010000029.1 GCA_030748365.1 Lutibacter sp. | reverse complement strand
AAAATAGATTTATTTAGCCACAAATCTACACAAAGGACAAAAAAATATCCCTTCAGGCTGCCAAAATCCCATAAACATCATTAACTTTAGACAAAGACGGTAGCTAAGATGTTTCACTTATGAGTAGTAATAAGATAGACATACACGAGGCTTTGCAAAAGTATTTTGGCTTTACAAGCTTCAAAGGACTCCAGGAAGATGTTATCAATAGTATCGTAACTGGAAAGGATACTTTTGTGGTTATGCCTACTGGGGGTGGTAAGTCTTTGTGCTACCAATTGCCTGCGTTGGTAAAAGAGGGAACCGCCATTGTAATTTCCCCCCTGATTGCACTGATGAAAAACCAGGTGGATGCCATTCGCGGAATCTCTTCTGATGATGGTATTGCCCATGTGCTAAATTCTTCCTTGAACAAGCGCCAGGTGGCCCAGGTTAAAAATGACATAACCAGCGGAACGACCAAGCTGCTATACGTAGCTCCCGAATCGCTTATCAAGGAGGACTATATATCTTTTTTAAAGCAGCATACCATTTCTTTTGTCGCTATTGATGAAGCCCATTGTATTTCGGAATGGGGTCATGATTTTAGGCCGGAGTACAGAAACCTGCGTGAGATTATCCTTCGAATAGGCAAAGTGCCTGTCATCGGGCTGACAGCCACCGCCACAGAAAAAGTACAGGAAGACATTCTAAAAACACTGGGAATGGTTGAGGCCAACACCTTTAAGGCTTCTTTTAACAGGCCCAACCTTTTCTATGAGGTCCGTCCGAAGATGGGTACTGTCAATACTGACATCATTCGTTTTGTCAAGCAACGCGCAAATAAGTCTGGTATTATATACTGTCTGAGTCGGAAGAAGGTAGAAGAGGTTGCCCAGTTGTTACAGGTAAACGATATCAAAGCCGTGCCCTATCATGCTGGTCTCGATGCGAAAACAAGGGCCAAACACCAAGATTTGTTCCTGATGGAGGATATTGATGTGGTCGTTGCCACGATTGCTTTTGGTATGGGCATTGACAAACCAGATGTGCGCTTTGTGATTCATTACGACATTCCCAAAAGCCTGGAAAGTTATTACCAGGAAACCGGGAGGGCTGGTCGTGATGGGGGAGAAGGGCATTGCCTGGCCTACTATGCCTATAAAGACATTGAAAAACTAGAGAAGTTTCTCTCTGGCAAGCCCATTGCCGAACAGGAGGTTGGCAATGCCTTGTTACAAGAGGTAGTGGGTTATGCTGAAACATCTATGTCTAGGAGAAAATACCTCTTACACTATTTTGGAGAATCTTTTGATGAAGCAAAAGACCCTGGTGCTGATATGGACGACAATGTCAGAAATCCCAAGCAACAGGTGCCTGCACAGGACGAACTAAAAAAATTGTTAGAAGTTGTCAGGGACAGCCAGCAAAAATACAAAGCCAGGGAGTTGGTCTTTACTCTTACCGGAAAGGTCAATGCTTTGATGAAAGCCCATAAAACAGATGAGAAGCCCTTTTTTGGCACTGGGGCGTCTCAGGACGAAAAATATTGGATGGCCCTGATCAGGCAAGCCTTGGTTGCCGGATTTATTCTAAAGGAAATTGAGCTATACGGCGTGGTCAAACTTACCGAAAAAGGCCTCGATTTTATTGCGAACCCTAAGCCATTTATGATGACCAGAGATCATGTATACGATGAGGGTACTGCCCCGGTGATCAGCAATGTTAGGTCGGGTAAGGATGCAGGGGATGCCGTATTGATTAAGATGTTAAAGGACTTGCAAAAAAAGGTAGCCCATCAAAAGGAAGTGCCTCCTTATGCGATTTTTCAGGAATCCTCTTTGGAAGACATGGCGCTGAAGTATCCGATTAATATGGAGGAGCTAAAGAATATCTACGGGGTTGGCGAAGGCAAGGCCCGCAAGTTTGGTCAGCCCTTTATTGAATTGATTGCGCGCTATGTGGAAACACATGACATTGTTCGACCAGATGATTTTGTTATAAAGGGTACCGGCCTCAATTCAGGTCTGAAACTGTTTATCATTCAGAATACCGACCGAAAGATACCCCTGGAAGACATCGCCAAGTCAAAAGGCCTTACTTTTGCTGAGTTGATTGATGAAATGCAACGCATCGTATACAGTGGTACCAAGATCAATATCGATTATTATATCGATGACATCCTTGACGAAGAGCAACAGGAAGAGATTTTTGACTATTTTATGGAATCTGATTCTGACCGGATCCAGGTAGCCCTCGACGAGTTTGAGGGTGATTATGACGATGAAGAACTGCGCCTGATGCGAATCAAGTTCATCAGTCAGGTGGCCAATTAACCATCGACAATTCCCCGTAATAACTGATTATACCAACAGTGCCACTAGCATACCGGAAAGGATGGCTAGGAATTTATAGCCATTAAATTGGTGTTCTTTGGCTGATTCGAAGAGGATGATGGTGGAAATATGTAAAAAGACACCGATAACCACTGCGTTGATTTCCTGGCTATAATCACCTAGGATAGATAGGTGTTCACCGGCCAGACTTCCCAGTGGTGACATCAGGGAAAAGATACTCAAAAATACGACGGCAGTGGTCTTGGAAAAGCCGGATTGTACAAAAAAACTACCCAGGATAATGGCTACGGGAATTTTGTGAATGACCACTGCCCACAGCAGGTGCTCATGTCCAGCTTGTTCCCCCGATAGGGGTAGTCCTTCCATCAGGGCGTGGATACATAGACTGATCAATAAGGACCAGGGGAGGACCGATTCTTTTTGAAGGTGTACATGCCCGTGTTCGGCACCTTTGGAAAAGAAATCAAGGACCAGTTGCAATAAGAGTCCTGCGAGGATATAGCCACCAATACCGTTTGTTGCAGTGGTATACACTTTCGGAATCAGTTCTAAAAAGGTAACTGATAGCAGGTAAGCACCACTAAAGGAAAGTAGCAGGCCTGTACTATGTTTACCCGGTTTTAAACCAAACACAATCAACATGCCGGTCAGTACAGAAGCAATCAGGGCGATATAGGTCATGGTAATAAGATGTTTATATGGGTTTATCGGACCGTTATTGGATTTTCTACAGTGTTTTCCAGTACCAGAATCAAACGATCAGATTGTGCTTCGTCGAAGGTGTTAAGGTGGTAGTCTCCAAAAGTATATTGGATGGTCAAACCAACCTGATGAAGGTACGATTTTATCTTTGTCAGGTCTAGGTATTTTATCTTTTCTACATAATGATGTGTTTTGCCCCCTGCCTGGAAGTCAATCTCTTTGACAATAAAATTCCCTGCTAGTTTTCGTTGAATGTGGAAGTCAATTCTGTCGGCTACCTGGGTTTCTTTGGCTACCAGATTGGCAACCACCTTCTTACAATTCATATAATCGATGACAACCCTTCCTGAAGGAGCAAGCGCTTGTCGGATATTTCGAAGTACCTGCAGGTCTGTGCTATCGGCTTCAAAATAGCCGAAACTGGTAAAAAGGTTTAGGATGATATCATAAGATTGTGGAAGCGGATCCCGCATATCATGCACCATAAAATCTAGGCGATCATTGGCGGCTTTGCGGGCTGTTTGTATGTTATTTACAGACAGGTCTGCTCCAGTGACCCGGTAGCCCAGGTTATTCAGGTAAATTGCATGTCGTCCTTTTCCACAAGCCAGGTCGAGTAAATGGTCCTTATTGTTGAATTCCAAAGAATCAGCTAGGTTTCTGATAAATAAGGCTGCTTCCGTTGCATTCCGGTGCTGGTATAAAGTATGATAGTAGGGGCTGTCAAACCACGTGGTAAACCAGTCTTGTTGTTTCATAGAGGCAAATAAAGCACAAAATTACACAATTATCGCAAAACAGTTGGCCCAAACCATCCTATTTTGAGGGTTTTTATACGGGCATACGGTCATTCATTTGTATTCTGGTCATACAAGTAAAAAGGATTCCGTATTTTTGCCGAAAATTACCCCCTATGCAGCCACAGTATACCATGGTCGCCACCACCTTGTTTGGACTGGAAGAAGTCCTGGCCGATGAATTGAAACAACTGGGTGCCCAGGAGGTAAAGCCCGGAGTTCGAAGTGTCTCTTTTAGCGGTGATAAGGGCTTTATGTACAAGGCCAACCTCTGTTTGCGTACGGCTATCAGAATCCTGAAGCCCCTGAGGCGTTTCCCTGTTTTTGATGAAGATGACCTGTATAAAAAACTACAGCAAATTCCCTGGGAGCGCTATATGAATGTTGACAGCACCTTTGCCATCGGAGCAGTAGTCCACTCAAAGCATTTTACCGCTAACAACCATTATATATCGCTGAAGTCCAAGGACGCCATCGCAGATTACTTTCGTCATAAGTACCACCGTCGGCCCAATGTTGATTTAAAGCATCCTGATTGTAAAATTCATATCCGTATACAACAGGGGCATTGTACTGTTTCCTTAGATAGTTCTGGTAATTCTTTGCACAAACGCGGCTATCGGAGCGCTACTAATATTGCACCGATTAACGAGGTGCTGGCTGCAGGTATGATTCTATTATCTGGCTATAAGGGGCACCGCAATTTTATCGATCCTATGTGTGGCTCAGGGACCATTTTGATTGAAGCGGCCATGATCGCTGCCAAGATACCAGCCAATATCAACCGGAACGAATTCGCCTTTGAAAAATGGGAGGATTACGATGAAGAGCTCTTTTTTACCATCCACGATGCCCTCCTTAAAAGAATCAGCTCACCGCCTTTTAAAATTATGGGTTTTGACAAGGCGCCCTCTGCGGTTAGGAAGGCCAAAGAAAATATCAAAAACGCCCAGCTAAGCGATTTTATAGGCGTTCACCATGTTAATTTCTTTAATTCCGTCAAGGAGGTTTTCGGTAGTACGACTCTTTTGTTCAACCCCCCTTATGGCGAACGCTTGTCCATCGAAGCTCCTACATTTTACAAGCAAATAGGAGATACCCTCAAACATCATTATCCCGGCACCACAGCCTGGCTAATTACCTCCGATATAGAGGCCTTGAAATACGTAGGTTTGCGTACCTCTAAGCGAATTGCCTTAAAGAATGCAGACTTGGATTGTAAGTTTGTCAAATATGAGATGTATGAAGGTAGTCGAAAAACCAGTAAAAATTCATCCCCTGAAGGTTCTCAGAAATAGGTTAAAAAAAAGCCCTGCTTCAACAGGGCTTTTTTTTGATTAACACAAATAATGATCAGGTACAATTTTGGGTGGTTGTACGATCCATCTTTTGAATCCAATTTTCCTAAGCAGCCATTGTCTGGTAGTCTTTTTGTTGTTTAAATCTGTCAGACCGATGGTTATCAAGACCTGTTTTTACCACTTTGTATGCACAAGACAGGTAGATACCTGTTCCATAGTTTGATATTCAGCAAATAACGTGCCAAAATACAGAAACACTTTCTTTGCTTAAAATATAATGCTTGGTCCATTTCCATTTGTTATTTTTGATTCGTGATAGCGCAGTCGACTCAGTATTTTATCAACGTTTTGTTGCCCCTGCCTTTGCCCAGGTTATTTACCTATGGTATTACGGCAGCAGAAGCCGGTTTTTTAGGGCCGGGTATGCGGGTAGCCGTTCCCTTTGGTCGTTCCAAGTTGTATACCGCCTTGGTGCATAGCGTTCATACCAATCCACCCACGGCATATAAGGCCAAAGAGATCCATCAGATCCTAGATGAACATCCGTTGGTGACCACAAACCAACTAAGGCATTGGGAATGGATTGCCGCTTATTATATGTGTACCCTTGGAGAGGTCTTTAGGGCAGCCATGCCAGCTGCTTTTTTATTGGAAAGCGAAAGTATTATCCAGGCTGACCCTGGATTTACTGCTGTAGATACCTTGCCTGGGGATGAATTCCTGGTTGTTGAAGCCCTACAGGAAAGCAGTTCCCTGAGTATAGCGCAAGTAATGGAGATTTTGGGAAAGAAAACGATTTTTCCTGTATTGAAGCGCTTGCTTGACAAACAGGCCATAACCATTAAAGAGCAGCTCTACGAACGCTACCGTCCAAAGATGGTTAAGTACCTGCGCTTAGCGCCTGCGTGGTCAGATAAATTACCTGAATTGTTGTTGCAGCTAGGCCGGGCTGTCAAACAGCGGGCGGCCATCCTCGTCTTTTTTCAGCTTAAGGCCAGTCGGGAAACCATCAGCCAACAAGTTTTTCTCGAGGAGGCTCAGGTCAGCAGGGCTGTCTTAAAGTCCTTGTTAGATAAGGGTTACCTAGAGCTACACGAACAACAGCAGGACCGGGTACAATTCCAAGGAGAAACTTCTGAAATTCCCGTGTTGACAAGTCATCAAACAACAGCCTATAAGGCCTTAAAATCGACTTTTGACACCCATATGGTAAGCCTGCTTAAAGGGGTGACTGGTAGTGGAAAAACGGCCATTTACGCCCAGTTGATTCAGGAGACACTGGCTGCTGGCAAACAGGTGTTGTACCTACTTCCGGAAATTGCCCTGACAACCCAGTTGATTGAACGTTTACAGGTTTATTTCAAGGATTATCTATTGGTCTACCATTCAAAATATTCACTCAATGAGCGGGTAGAGGTCTGGCAACGACTCCTTCAACAAAAACCACAATTGCTTATTGGTGCCCGCTCATCGGTCTTTCTGCCTTTTGATGCACTGGGCCTTATAATTGTAGATGAAGAACACGAGCCATCCTTTAAGCAGTATGATCCAGCTCCGAGAGACCATGCCCGCGACGCCGCCATAGTTCTCGCACAACAACACCAGGCCAAGGTATTACTGGGTTCAGCCACCCCAGGTATTGAATCTTTCTACAATGCCAAAGAGGGAAAATATGGCTTTGTGCAACTCGACCGCCGTTATAACAATCTACAGCTGCCCGAGATTGAGTTGATCGATTTAAAAGAAAAATACCGAAAACGCCGTATGAACGGTCATTTTTCAGACCGCTTGATTCAAATGATCGAAACAACCCTGGATGCTGGTGAGCAGGTAATTCTCTTCCAGAACAGGCGGGGCTATGCCCCTGTAGTTACTTGTGAGGTATGTGGGGTGTCTCCCCAGTGTCCGCATTGTGATGTCAGTTTGACCTACCACGATTATAAAAAAGAATTGCGTTGTCATTACTGCGGATACCAACAGCCCATGCAGCCCCATTGTCAGGCCTGTGGCAGCGATAAGGTAGCTGCCAAGGGCTTTGGAACCGAACAGATCGAACAAGAACTGGGACGTTTGTTTCCCGCGCATAAGACAGGGCGGATGGACCTAGATACCACCCGTGGTAAATACGCCTATCAAAAGATCATTGCTGCTTTTCAGTCACAGGAGATTGACGTGTTGGTAGGGACGCAGATGTTGTCCAAAGGCCTCGATTTTTCCAAGGTGTCGTTGGTGGGCATCATGAATGCGGACAGTTTGCTTAATTTCCCTGATTTTAGAGCCCATGAACGGAGTTATCAGCTCATGGTTCAAGTGGCAGGTCGTTCCGGTCGTATGCATAAGCGCGGTAAAGTAGCCATACAGACCTTTAACCCTTATCACCAGATTTTACAACAGGTAGCGATCAATGATTATCAACAGATGTACAAGGAGCAATTAGACGAACGTTGGCAGTATCACTATCCGCCCTTTTACCGATTGATTAAAATAACCTTGCGTCACAAGGACAGTCACCGGGTGGAAATGGCTGCTCAGTGGCTTGCCAAGTCACTGCTAACTATCTATGGCAAAGACCTGTTGGGCCCTAGTACCCCGGCCATTTCCAGGATACGAAATTACTACCTTCGGACCTTGTTGTTGAAAATACCTCAAAACCGGCGTTTAAAAGCGGTTAAAAACCAGTTAAGACGCAGCCTACAAGCCTTTGAAGCCATCCCTGATTTTCGTTCAGTAAAGGTAGGGGTGGATGTCGATCCAATCAATTAATCATTTATCTAAAACCAACCTTGGTGTCTCACAATATTGTTGTATATTTGCAGGCTTAAAAGTAAAATTTAAACACACTATTATGAATCATTACGAAACTGTTTTCATTTTGAATCCCGTTTTATCTGATGTACAGGTAAAGGAAACAGTAAAGAAGTTTGAGGACTATCTTGTTTCAAAAGGTGCCGAAATGATTTCAAAAGAAGATTGGGGGCTAAAGAAAATGGCCTACGCAATTGAAAACAAGAAAAGTGGCTTCTACCACCTGTTTGAGTACAAGGTAGACGGTACTGCTATCACACCTTTTGAACTTGAATTCAGAAGAGACGACAGCATTATGCGTTACCTTACGGTCAAACTAGACAAACATGCAGTGGCTTGGGCTGAAAAGCGAAGAGCACGTAACAAAACCATTAAAAAATAAGAAGCCATGTCTATAGAACAACAAGCAAAAGGAGGCAAGCAGGCAGAAGTACGTTACCTGACGCCGCTGGATATTGAAACCAAGCAAGTAAAAAAATACTGTCGTTTTAAAAAGAATGGCATCAAGTATATTGACTATAAAGATGCAGATTTCTTACTGTATTTGGTCAACGAACAAGGGAAGATTTTACCCCGCCGTCTGACAGGAACGTCCCTGAAATTTCAACGTAAAGTTGCGGTGGCCATCAAAAGGGCCCGTCATTTGGCTTTGATGCCTTATGTGGGTGATATGTTAAAATAATAAACGAGGAAGCTATTATGGAAATTATACTAAAACAAGATATTGATAACCTCGGTTTTAAAGACGATATCGTAAAGGTAAAGAACGGTTATGGCCGTAACTTCTTAATTCCTCAGGGAAAGGCTGTATTGGCCACAAGTTCTGCCAGAAAAGTATTGGCTGAAAACCTACGTCAACGCGCTTTTAAAGAGGAAAAACTGGTGAAGGATGCCACCAAAGCTGCCGAAGCCATCAAGGCAATGGAGGTTAAAATCCCTGCTAAAACAGGTGATGGGACCAAACTTTTCGGTTCAGTAAACAACGGCGATATTGCCGAGGTATTGGCTGGAAAGGGCCAGGAAATCGACAAGAAATATATCAAGGTTCAGGGTGGTAATATCAAACGATTGGGCAAATACACTGTTACAGTAAGACTTCACAGAGAAGTATCAGTGGAATTACCTGTAGAAGTCATCGCCAAGGAGCAATGATAAGTACCACTTATACTGACTTTTAACATTAAAAACCCGCTTTTTGCGGGTTTTTTTTTACATTTACTATTTTATAACCTTTTATATTTAACTAACATGAAACCAAATTTAAAATTTGCTATGTGCTTGTTTTTTGTTGGGATGCTTAGCTATGCCCAGGTAACAACCTCTAAAATTCAAGGCATCGTTTCAGATGAAAATGCCAATGGTTTGTTTGGCGCCAACGTAGTGGCTACACACACACCCACCGGAACTATTTCTGGCACCATGACCCTGGAAAGTGGACGTTTTTCACTCCAGAACCTACGCGTAGGAGGGCCTTATACCCTTACTGTAAGCTATGTAGGATTTAAATCCATTGAATACACCAATATTTATCTTGATCTGGGTAAGTCTTTTGATGTTTCCATTCCTATGGCAACGACGAGTGAGCAACTCTCAGAAGTAGTTATTACAAGTGCTAAGAGTTCTATTTTCAATGATGACAGAACCGGGGCACAGACCAGTGTTGGTAAAAAAGAACTGAGCAGTCTCCCTACCATTTCGCGTTCGGCCGCCGACTTCTATCGATTGGATCCTTCTGCCTCCGGAGATTCTTTTGGTGGACGGAATGACCAGTTCAACAGTTTCACCCTGGATGGCTCCATCTTTAACAACCCTTTTGGTTTAGATGCCGCTACCCCAGGAGGCCAAACCAATTCTCAACCCATCTCGTTGGATGCCATTGATCAGATTTCTGTATCGACGGCTCCCTATGATGTTACGCAGTCCGGATTTACCGGTGCAGCTGTAAATGCCGTAACCAAAAGTGGCACCAATGAATTATCCGGATCCGTGTATGGTTATTTTAGGAACCAGGATATGACGGGCGGTAAGATCAAGGGGGAAAGTATCTTTGTGCCAAAATTGGAACAAAAACAATACGGTTTTAGTATTGGGGGGCCTTTGGTAGAGAACAAACTTTTTGTATTTGCCAATTTTGAAAAAGACCAGCGTACTGATTTGGGACAATCTTGGTTGCCCAATACTGGTTCAGGAGCTATCAATGAGTCAAGGGTATTGGAAAGTGACCTAATGGCTGTTCAGTCTGCCCTGGCCTCTATCGGTTACGATACTGGTGCCTATAAGGGCTTTACCCATGACACCGGTTCTTCCAAAGGAATTGTTAAACTAGATTGGAATATCGACGACAATAACCGATTGGCCGTGATCTATAATTTCCTTCATGCTTCTAGAGACCTGCCGGCGCACCCAACCGCTTTGGGCTTTAGAGGAC
>JASMME010000299.1 GCA_030748365.1 Lutibacter sp. | reverse complement strand
CTGTTGAAGCTGCAAAAATGAATTTTGACATTACAAAGCCTCAACCACAACTATACGTAACCCCTAATTTCGCGTATTTAAGTTATGTTTTAGAAAAATTTGCAAATACGATGGCCCTGCGCAAAGGCGGCTTGCTAGGCATTCAAAAATTAATAGCTTCCAACAATATTGGAACGATTGAATTAAGTACAGGACTACAAATTTCAGGCGTTTTCACAAATGTAATTGCATATCAAAACAAACCTATTTATGTACAGACCACAGGAAAAACAGCCTTGGCATCGAGAGAAAAAGAACTAATAGGCCACGGTGTAAATAAGCATATGGAAGGTTTTGGGAGTCCTGTTGGAAAATTAGAGGGAATTAATTTGGCCATTGAAGATATGTCGCCAAAAGATTTGGAAATTTATGGGGTGTTTGAAGGGCTTACTACTGAATTGGTTTTCGAAGGCGGCATTAAAGTTGTTGGACAGATTATTACGGGTAAAAGAGATTTACAAGGTAAAATTATGTTGATTTCTTTTAAAAACTGCACCGTTACTTTTAATGAACAAATTTTATTTAAACCTGAATGGGGAGTGTACGACATGGCTGTTGGAAAAGACGTGGTATCCGCATTTGCGGGGGCTGCTTCACCCGAATCGTTTGACAATTTTTACGAGGTTCCCAAGGAAAAAACACATAAAATCAATTATACCAAACAGGAACAGAAGCTTCATAAACTGTATGAAGACGTTAGGGCCATAAGAGAATTAAAGGTGTTGCCTGTTTCAGAACTAGAAGAATTGTATAAATTAGCATTAGAAAGCTATAAAAATGAGTGGTTGCTGTTTTTAGAAATATATGAATTGGCGTATACGTTAAACAGCGATTTTCCTGAGAAGGTACTCAGAAAATTAAACGCTTTAAAAACACAAAAAAAATATCAAAAATTAATTGAAGATGGCTTGCATCTTCTTTCAAAAGAAAATATACATGAAAACCTGGTTTCAAATTCCTGAAAATTCAGATTTTACAATCTATAATATTCCGTTTGGAATTTTTTCAACTGCCAATTCAACAAAAAGAGTGGGTATCGCAATTGGTGCAGCTGTTTTAGACTTAACCATTGCTTTTGAATTGGGTGTATTTGATGGTTTAAAAATTTCAAAATCAGTTTTTAAATCAGCCTTTTTGAATGATTTTATTTCCTTGGGAAAACCAGTTACCAATGCTGTAAGGACTATACTTCAAGAAGAATTGTGTAACGACAAGTCAATATTAAAAACTTCAGAAACAGCTTTTATACCTCAAAATAATGTGGCAATGCACTTACCTGTAAAGGTTGGAGATTATACCGATTTTTATTCAAGTATTGAGCATGCCACAAATGTTGGTATGATGTTTAGAGATCCTGAAAATGCCTTATTGCCAAATTGGAAACACCTACCTGTTGGTTATCACGGTAGGGCTTCTTCAATTATGGTCAGTGGAAAAAACATCCACAGACCAAAAGGACAAGTGTTAAAACCCAACGAAACTACCCCTGTTTTTGAACCTTCCTCAAGGGTTGATTTTGAACTTGAAATGGGTTTTATCATTGGGAAACAATCTGAGATTGGAGCGGCAATTTCTACAGACAAAGCAGCGGATTATATTTTTGGAAAAGTACTATTCAATGACTGGTCGGCAAGAGATATTCAAAAATGGGAATACGTACCTTTGGGGCCTTTTTTAGGGAAAAGCTTTGCTTCTTCTATTTCACCCTGGGTGGTAACCATGGAAGCTTTGGAGCCTTTTAGGGTGTCAGGGCCAACACAAAAACCAACAGTATTGACCCATTTAGCCAGCGAAGGCTTAAGAAATATCGATATCAATTTAGAGGTTTCAATAGCGCCAAAAAACCAAGCTGAAACAGTGGTAAGCACTTCAAATTTTAAATATATGTATTGGAGTATGTGCCAGCAATTGGCACACCACACCAGTAATGGTTGCAACCTACATGTTGGGGATATGATGGCTTCAGGAACCATCAGTGGTAAAAGTCCGGATTCTTATGGCTCTATGCTGGAATTATCCTGGGCAGGTAAAAAACCTGTAAAATTAAAAAACGGTGAAGAACGTGCTTTTATTGAAGATTTTGATACGGTTGTTATGAGAGGTTACTGTGAAAAAGGGCCTATTAGAGTAGGTTTTGGTGAGGTGAGC
>JASMME010000298.1 GCA_030748365.1 Lutibacter sp. | reverse complement strand
ATCGGCAAAACAATCGATTCCATACCGTTCCTTTATAAAATCAGCCTTTAAGCGGGCATTGCCTTCCAGGGTGTGGGCCGTTTCGGGGATAGCCTCCTTACATTGAATCTCAGCCAGACTGACGATGTCCATATGCGGGAGCATGGCCCGCACTTCGGCGAGTTTGTGTGTATTGTTGGTGGCAAAAACCAGGGCGGGTTTATTCATGGTGATAGGGTTCGTTTTTTAATATGGTAAAGGCCCTGTAGAGCTGTTCCACCATAAACAGGCGTATCATTTGGTGAGAAAAGGTCATACTTGACAAAGAAAGGGTACCGGTCGCTTGCTGGTACACTGCTTTGGAAAAACCATAAGGTCCGCCAATGGCAAAGACCAGTTCCCGGGTACCAGCGTTCATCTTCTTTTGCAGGTATTGTGAAAACCCCACGGAGCTAAGTGTCTTACCCCGTTCATCCAGCAGTACCAGTTGTGCCCCGCTGTTCACTTTTTTAAGGAGCTGTACCCCTTCTTTTTCCTGTTGTTGCGCAATGCTCAGGTGTTTGCGGTTCTTGATATCCGGGATGATAAGCAATTCAAATGAACCGTAGTGCCGGAGTCTTTTTTCATACTGCTCGATCAAAGAACGCAGGGCCGCCTCATCGGTCTTTCCTATGGCAAGGAGTTTGATTTTCAAACGCTTATACTTTATGATTATTAATGATAGACGAAGTTATACCATTGAAATCGCCTATATACGTAGGTCATTTATTCCCTTTGAAAGCCCCAAAAGCACCCCTTGTTCTAAAGGCTTATTTATTTTTCAGGGTTCACTTCGTCCGGTAAAGATAATAAGAAATAAAAGCATTTTTGCTTTAAAGTTATACGGAAGGCTGGATGCCAAAGGAAACCCCTATATTGTGATGCCATTGACAGGAGAAAGCGGGGTGCATACAATTAACAATAAGCTAAGAAGTATTAAAATAAACCCCTATTTTTGTCTTATATAAGCAGTCAACAATGCATGTAGATCAATTTGAGAATGAACTATCCCTGATCATTGCGAATGCCATCAGGGAAGATGTAGGGGAAGGAGACCATAGTTCCCTGGCCTGTATTCCGGAATCAGCCATTGGAAAGGCGAAATTACTGGTCAAGGAAGGTGGTATTATTGCGGGTGTAGATTTTGCCAGGCGGGTCTTCAGCTATGTGGATCCTGGCTTGACGGTTGAGGTCTTGGTTTCAGACGGGCAGGCGGTAGCGCCAGGTGAGGTGGTCTTTTTTGTATCAGGTGCTTCCCGTTCTATTTTGAGTGCAGAACGTTTGGTGCTAAACGCCATGCAGCGAATGAGTGCGATTGCTACCAAAACCCGGCGTTTTGCCAATGTACTGGAAGGTACTGATACGACCATACTCGATACCAGGAAGACCACCCCGGGCATTCGGGCCCTTGAAAAATGGGCTGTAAAGATCGGTGGAGGAGAGAACCACCGTTTTGCCCTGTACGATATGATCATGCTCAAAGACAACCACATTGATTTTGCGGGCGGAATTACCCAGGCCATTCAGCAAACCAAAGACTATTTGAGTGCCCATAAGCTAGATTTAAAGATTATTGTGGAAGCCAGGAACTTGGCAGAAATCAGGGAGATTCTGAAGTCAGAGGGGGTGTATAGGATTTTGATCGACAATTTCAATTACGAAGATACCCGTAAGGCAGTGGCGCTGATAGGGGGGAAGTGTCAGACAGAATCTTCAGGTGGGATTGACCTAAGCACGGCAGCTGCTTATGCAGCCTGCGGTGTTGACTATATTTCTTCCGGAGCCCTCACCCATTCGGTACACAATATGGACCTAAGTTTAAAAGCAGTAAACCAAGGCGATGGATGATTATATAGACGGCATAGCGCTTACAGATGTTGATTATACCAAGGAAGACTTTCCGGTAGCAACCTATGATGGCTGTACCTTTACCGACTGTGATTTTTCGGGGGTTCATCTCTCAGCCAATACCTTTGTAGACTGTACGTTTATCAACTGTAACCTAAGCAATGCCCGTGTAAAGGAGACTGCTTTTAATGGGGTTAGGTTTGTCTCTTGTAAACTGGTGGGCGTAAAATTTAGCGAGTGTAAGGATTTTTTATTGGCCCTGTCCTTTGAGTCTTGTCAGCTGGGCATGGCTTCTTTTTATAAGCGAAACCTACAGCAATCTGATTTTAAAGA
>JASMME010000297.1 GCA_030748365.1 Lutibacter sp. | reverse complement strand
TGAAAAGTTTGAAAAGCAGCGCTTGGTCACCGATATAGCCAATGCCATTGCAGCCCATTATGTCGGTGGAAAAAGACACCGGCAATTGGTGGAAAATATGGTGGAAGAAGGCAAGAAAAAATACCTGACAGCGCACTACCTACCCGGTCTTAGTGAGGCGGAAAATATGGGCTATACTACGGAAGCGTTTTCCTGGGCCCAAAGCAATGAAATGAAGGTCTGGGAGTATTTCCTATCCAATGCCTTGTTATACAGCACAGATCAGCAGCTCTACAAACGTTTTATCGCTGTGGCCCCCTTTTCAAAATTCTATACGGCTGCAGATAGGGAGGCTCCTGGTCAGATAGGGGTGTATATGGGTTGGCAGATTGTACGTTCCTATATGAAGCAGCACTCCATAAGTCTGTCTCAACTCCTGGGTACACCCCCCATGGAGATTTTTAAAAATGCAAACTATAAACCCCCTAAAAAATGGCTGTAGCACATACTTCTAAAATTGAAATTACCGTTGGTCTTGATGAAAACAAGGTTCCTGAAGAAATCCATTGGTCGGCCGATGACGGCGGTGTGGTGGAGCAAGCTTCCAAGGCCATTATGTTGTCGGTTTGGGATCCAACACAGCAGGAAACCCTGCGGGTAGACCTATGGACCAAAGACATGCCTTTGGACGAGATGAAGCAGTTTTTTCACCAGACCCTGCTTTCCATGTCCGCTACCTTTGAACGCGCTACCAATGACGAGAAGATGGGTGCCACCATGCGCGATTTCTGTGATTATTTTGCCGAAAAACTCGACTTAAAGAAATAGGCTAAGCCTCTTTTATCAAGCGGATGATTTCCCCATAATCTTCAGGCCTGTTTACAAAATCCTTTCCTGAAACATCAATAATCAGGGTGTTGAGACCATCCTGGGTTTTGATGAAATTGGCATAGCCTTCATGTACTTTGTCTAAATATGCGGGTGCAATGTTCTGCTCGTAGGTTCTGCCGCGTTTTTTGATATTCTCAATCAGTTGTGGGGTGTTTTGGTGCAGGTAGATATACAGGTCGGGTTTTGAGATCTCCTTATACATCATATCAAACATTTTTCGGTATAAAAAATATTCATCCTTTTGTAAAGTAACCTGCGCAAAGATGAGTGATTTAAAGATATAGTAATCGGAAATGATAAAATTCTTAAATAGGTCAAATTGTGCCAGGTCATCTGAAAGTTGTTGGTACCGGTCGGCCAAAAAGCTCATTTCCAGCGGGAAGGCATAGCGGTCATTGTCCTCGTAGAATTTTGGCAGGAACGGGTTGTCGGCAAAGCGTTCCACGATGATCTTGGCATTGTAGGCTTCCGCGATCATATTGGCCAGGGAAGTTTTCCCAGCACCGATATTTCCCTCGATGGCAATATAATTGTATTTCTCGGAGATCGACACAGGTTTTGTCAGTGTAAAAGCTGTTTTTTCGACAGGGCTACTGTCTGAGCAGCTTGCCGCACAGGCAGCCACGGACTTTTTTTCAATCGGGTGAATAAGCCCGGGAGCAATATCGCTCAGTGGCACCATCACAAACTTTCTTTTCAGCATTTCCTTGTGTGGTACAATCAGGTTCTTTGAGAAAATAATCTCTGTATCAAAAAACAGTATATCTATGTCGATTTTTCGGTCTGCGTAGGTGGTCTCTTCGGATCGCAGCCTACCCATGGAAGCTTCGATTGCCTGTAAACCTTCCACCAGCTTATCTGGGTTCAGGCGGGTGGATACCTCCACACAGCCATTCAAAAAATCAGCACTTTTAAAGCCCCATGAAGCAGTTTTATAAACCGGCGAAATTCTACGGATAATCCCAATTTTCTCGCTGATAGCATCCACGGCTCTTTGCAGGTTTTCAAGCGTATTTCCCTGGTTGGTTCCCAGCGACAGGTATGTGGTTCTAAAGACTTGCATAGGGCAGTACAAAGAAAAGAAAAGTAAAAGATAAAAACCTATATTTGTAGCTCAACTTATGAACATTTGCAGCCCCGTGTTGCCTCATTTATACCTACCTATAATATGAAATTTCTCAGAAATTTAGCCGCCTCAGTTCTCGGAACCATACTCACTTTATTTATTATTTGTATGCTGTTTGTCGCCATTGCTTCCATAGCGGGCAGCGAAGAGAAGATTAGTGTAGACGAGCAGTCAGTGTTGGTGCTTGCACTGGAAGCTCCTGTGAAGGAT
>JASMME010000296.1 GCA_030748365.1 Lutibacter sp. | reverse complement strand
ATAGGCGATACCACCACTCATACCAGCCGCAAAATTTCTACCGGTTTTCCCCAGTACCACTACTTTTCCCCCTGTCATATATTCGCAACAGTGATCACCGACCCCTTCTACCACTGCCGTGGCACCGGAATTTCTGACCGCAAAACGTTCCCCGGCCACGCCGTTGATATAAGCTTCTCCTTTGACAGCACCGAACAGGCAAACGTTGCCAACAATGATGTTTTCTGCTGCTAAAAACGTTGCTTCCGTCGGTTTTTTGACAATCAATTTAGCACCCGACAAGCCTTTTCCTAGGTAATCGTTGCTATTTCCGTTTAAGACAAAGGTCAGTCCAGGAGCACTAAAAGCACCAAAACTTTGCCCGGCTGATCCTGTAAAATAAAGGTTCAGGGTGTTCTCAGGCAAGCCGGTATGTCCGTGTGCTTTTGAAATTTCATTACTCACAATGGCGCCCACCGAACGGTCTGTATTGCTGATACGGTAGTGTAACTTCAGTACCTCTTTCTGTTCGATGGCTTTACGGGCCTCCTTAAGCATGTCAAAATCGAGGACCTTGTCCAGGTTATGGTCTTGTTTTTCCGTATTGCGGATTGCCATTTTACGGTACCCTGCCGGTCTGTGAAGAATGGCAGAAAGGTCCAAGCCTTTTGCTTTGTAGTGTTTGATGGCTTTGTTGGCGTTGATTTTATGTGTCTGACCGATCATATCATCCATGGTTTTGAATCCAAGTTGGGCCATGATTTTTCTTAATTCCTCCGCTATATAGTAAAAGAAGTTGATGACATGCTCGGGGGTTCCCTTAAAATTCTTACGCAATGCTTTGTCTTGGGTGGCAATGCCTACCGGGCAGGTGTTGAGATGGCATTTGCGCATCATGATACAGCCTGAAGCCACCAGTGGCGCAGTTGCAAAACCAAATTCTTCGGCACCTAGCAGGGCTGCGATGGCTACGTCACGGCCTGTTTTTAATTGTCCGTCACATTCGACGACGATACGACTTCTCAAATCGTTTAAAACCAGCGTTTGTTGGGCTTCTGCCAAGCCCAGTTCCCAGGGGAGCCCAGCGTGTTTTAAAGAAGTTAGTGGCGACGCGCCGGTACCACCATCATAGCCAGAAATCAAAACGACATCCGCCTTTGCCTTGGCCACCCCGGCCGCAATGGTGCCGACCCCGACTTCTGATACCAATTTGACGTTGATTCGCGCCTCGCGGTTCGCATTTTTTAGGTCATAGATAAGTTGTGCCAGGTCTTCAATAGAATAAATATCGTGATGCGGGGGCGGCGAAATCAAGCCAACAAAAGGGGTTGAATTTCGCGCGGCTGCAATCCAGGGCAATACTTTTTCACCGGGCAATTGTCCGCCTTCCCCCGGTTTGGCCCCCTGGGCCATTTTGATTTGAATTTCCCGGGCATTGCTCAGGTAGTGAGACGTAACGCCAAAACGTCCTGAGGCCACCTGTTTGATAGCAGAATTTCTACTGTCACCATTTGGGTCCTTTTCAAAGCGATCCCTACTCTCTCCTCCTTCCCCTGAATTCGATTTACCGCCGATGCGATTCATGGCAATGGCCAGGTTTTCATGGGCTTCCCGGGAGATGGAACCATAGGACATGGCCCCGGTTTTAAAGCGTTTGACAATGGCTGTCCAGGGCTCTACCTCCTCCAAGGGGATGGGGTTGAAATTATCAAACTCAAACAAGCCCCTGATGGTCATCAGGTTTTCAGATTGTTCATTGATGTTTTTTGCGTATAGGTCATAACTCGCCTGGTCGTTTAGCCGGACTGCCTGTTGTAGTTTGGCAACGGTGGTGGGGTTGAATAAGTGTTTTTCCCCGTTTCGTCTCCAGCGGTAATCCCCCCCAATATTCAAGCCCAATCGCTTGTCGATAAACTTATCGGGATAGGCGTATTTATATCGTTCATTGATCTCTTTTTCGATTTCATACAAGCCGATTCCTTCTATCCTGGAAGTGGTGTAGGGAAAATATTTTTCAACGAATTGGGCGGCAAAACCGACAATTTCAAATATTTGAGAACCCCTATAGGAATGCAAGGTAGAGATGCCTATTTTATTCATAATTTTTTTTCTAATAAAGAAACAATACTATAGCATGTCAACCCTAAGTTTTTTCCAATAAAACCTAATTTTTCTGATGTACTGGCCTTTAGATTAATGTTTTTAATATCTATTTTTAAAATTTGTGCTAGG
>JASMME010000295.1 GCA_030748365.1 Lutibacter sp. | reverse complement strand
AAGAATCGTACTTTCAACTTATTCCAATAATTTTTTTATCCTATCAAAATCATTTTCGGAATAAAAAGGAATGAGGATGTTTCCTTTGTTAGTCCCTGATAATTTTACATTGATCTTATGACCAAAATAGTTGCTGAACGTATCCAAGCCTTCATTTATATAGGAAGGTGCGGTGGGTTTTTTAGTCGCTGGCTTATTGATTCCTCCCTCTTTATACGCTTTGACCAGTTGTTCTGTCTGACGTACCGACAGTTTTTGCTGGATTATCTTTTCGTACATACCCAGTTGTACTTTTGGTTCTTCGATGTTAATGAGTGCACGTCCATGCCCCATAGATAAAAAGCCATCGCGTATCCCGGTCTGTATGATGGGATCCAGTTTTAATAAACGAAGGTAGTTGGTGATGGTAGAGCGTTTTTTGCCAACACGTACACTCATTGCTTCTTGGGTTAGGTCTATTTCATCGATTAGCCGTTGGTAGGAAAGCGCGATTTCAATAGGATCCAAGTCTTTTCTTTGGATATTTTCTACCAGGGCCATCTCCAGCATCTCCTGGTCGTTGGCAATCCTGATAAAGGCCGGAATTGTAGTATTTCCGATGGATTTTGAGGCCCGTAACCTGCGTTCACCCGAAACCAATTGGAACTTGTTTCCCGCCATTTTTCGCACTGTAATCGGCTGAATCACTCCGAGTTCTTTGATAGAATCGGCTAATTCATGCAGGGCTTCTTCATGGAAATAGCTCCGTGGCTGAAAGGGGTTTACCGCTATGGCATTGATATCAATCTCAAGAATATTACCGACCAATTTATCGGCATTGTTATCCCCAGCCGAGTTGATATCCCCCTCTTTTTTATTTAACAATGCGGACAATCCCCTGCCCAAGGCCTGCTTTTTAGTCGCTTTTGCCATTCTCCTGGTGATTATTTAGTATTTCATTCGCTAAGTTAAGATAATTTACGGCACCACGGCTGGTGGCATCATAAGCGATGATGCTTTCACCGTAACTGGGGGCTTCACTGAGACGAACGTTTCGTTGAATGATGGTTTTGAAAACGATGTCCTGAAAATGTTTCTCTACCTCTTCTACTACCTGATTTGACAGGCGTAAACGGGCGTCGTACATGGTTAATAACAAGCCTTCAATATCGAGATCAGGATTGTGAATCTTTTGGACGCTCTTAATCGTATTTAACAATTTTCCAAGGCCTTCCAAGGCAAAGTATTCGCACTGTATAGGGATAATCACAGAATCTGCGGCTACCAGTGCGTTTAGGGTAATCAGTCCCAATGAGGGGGCGCAATCAATCAGGATATAGTCGTAGTTGTCCCTCACGCTTTCCAGTGCCTGTAAAAGCATTCTTTCCCGATTTTCCTTGTCTATCAGTTCAATTTCAATGGCCACTAGGTCTATATGGGCCGGAATGATTGAAACATTGGGTGAATTGGCCGGTACGATGGCGGCGGCTGCCGTAATGGCGTGTTCCAGTAGGTGATAGGTGCCTCCTTCCACTTCTTCTACCACAATGCCTAGCCCGGAAGAAGCATTTGCTTGTGGGTCTGCATCCACAATCAGTACTTTCTTTTCCAACACCCCCAGGGCGCAGCCTAAATTAACCGTGGTAGTGGTTTTTCCGACCCCCCCTTTTTGGTTCGCAATTGCGATAATTTTACCCATTAGTTAACAGTCAAAGATTTGTTTTTACCGTCGTAAAAATACAATTATTTATGGTTTATAGAAGAAGATAGTGTTAATTAACCAAAAATGACCTATGCCCCCTGAATATGCCTATTGGTGGCGGTTTATTGTAACAGATTGTCATTCAAAATACTAGCCCATTCTTTTCCATGAACCCCTCTGTATCCCAGCCGTTGTTTTTGATTTCGGAAGCATAAAAAAACCCCCTGGCTATATGGGGACTAACCCTACTATTTGACGGGGATATTTTCCAATACAGCTACCAGTAATTGCCAGCATTTTTTAACGGATTGGATATGTGCTTTTTCTTCAGGAGAGTGGGCGCCCTTGATGGTCGGTCCAAAAGAGATCATGTCCATATCGGGGTAGTTTGTTCCTAAAATACCACATTCCAGTCCTGCGTGGCAGGCAACCACACGAGGCTTGCTTTGAAACAATGTTTCGTAGGTCTGACTCATAAGTTGAAGAATTGGAGAATTGATTGCTGGTTTCCAACCGGGATAAGCCCCAGAAAAATGAACCTGATATCCAGCCATTTCA
>JASMME010000294.1 GCA_030748365.1 Lutibacter sp. | reverse complement strand
TTCGGCATAGGTTGTTTAAACAACCTATAGAAACGCTTTACAATGGCCTCATCCATCTTTTCATTGGCCTGGTGGATCAATATTTTCTTGACTGCTGAAATGTCAACACCACTTTTATCAAGCGCTGCCTTCATAGCCTGGGGTACCTTACTAATAGCGTATTCGTAGATCTTACGCCCGTACATTTTGATATACTTTACATTGGGGTCCTGGGTCTGATCATAGGAATTTCCGTAAAAGAGGTGGTAACATTCTTCTAGGGCATCTGTCTGTGCCGCATGGCTCAGTATACCAGAAGAAACATCACTTTCAACCGCTTCAATGATACAGGCACCCGCACCATCGGCATAGATCATGGAATCCCTGTCATGGTCATCGACTACCCTAGACAGGGTTTCGGCCCCAATGACCAGGCATCTCTTGGCGATCCCCGATTTTATATAGGCTTCTGCCTGTATAAGCCCCTGTACCCATCCCGGACATCCGAACAGGATGTCGTAGGCAACACAGGCAGGATTTTTGATACCCAAACGATACTTCACACGGGAGGCCAAGCTGGGCAAGAGATCTCCTTGACCACCTTTGACACTTACATCCCCAAAATTGTGAGACAGGATGATATAGTCGATGGATTCTGGATCAATACCAGCATCCTCAATGGCTTTTTTCGCTGCAAAATAGCCCAGGTCTGAGGCGTTCTGGTCCGGTGCTGCGTACCGGCGCTCTTCAATGCCCGTAATCGCTTTGAACTTTTCAATGACTTCTTTGTTATCATACACAAAAGCACTTCCATCTTCCTGGAGAAACTGGTGTTGGAGAAAATCGTCATTTTTCTTGCATTCGACCGGAATATAACTACCGGTTCCCGTAATAACTGATTGCATTTTCACTGGTTTACTTTTTAGCAATTATCTGATAATTAATTACCGCATTTCTCGCAGCAATAATTCTGATGCAAATTTATAAATGTATTCATGTTCCCCAACAGATTTTAAATTCCATTACGGTGGCTATGGGACTACTAGACAAATGGAATTAACGCGGAATCTTAGATGAAAGCACTATATAAAATGTTTTAGATTACTTATAATCTGTACTTTAGAAGACTTTTTGAAAAAAAAAAGAAAAACTTGTTTAGCCGCAAGGAAAATTGATTGATTACGATGCCCAAACCTTTTAATTTGACCATTATCAGGGAGAATAGGCGTTTTGAAATAGCCATAAACACGGGTGCATTACCTGCGAAAAGACACTTACAAAAATGATTTGTCAAAGGCCATGGGCAGCAGGTCCATCACCGACTGGACACCGATGACTTTACCCACCTCTCCCATAAAATAGACAGGTAGCTTAGCCCCTTGCTTTAATTCGTACTCTGAAAGGGCCTGACGACAAGCACCACAGGGAGCTATGGGTTCACTCAACTGCTGACTGGCAGAACTTGCAGCGATGGCAATGGCCTTCATTTGTTGGTTCGGATACTGTGAAGAAGCATGCCAGACAGCTACCCGCTCAGCACAGATACCAGAAGGATAGGCAGCGTTCTCCTGGTTATTACCAGTAATAATCTGACCGTTTTCCAATAAAATAGCGGCACCCACCCGAAATTTAGAATAAGGCGCATAGGCAGAAGATTTGGCCTCGATGGCTTTTTTCATCAATGCCCTGATAGGGGCTGACAATTCTTCTACACCATCATAAGAGGTAATCTCCGTGTTGATCTCAAACTTTTTCACTGGGCTAATTAATTTAATTAATAAATTTCGAACGTATCACCCAGGTCAAATGACAGGGAAAAACGAAGGGTATTTTCCAGGGGATTATTGATATCCGAAGCATTGAATAGATAGGAAATATCAAGGCGGCTCGTATTGAACCTGAATCCACTACCCAGGGTAAAATATTTGCGGGCGCCTTTGAGATTGTGCTCATTAAAATACCCTGCCCGGAGTGCAAAGACCTGGTCGTAGAGGTATTCCAAACCGAGGGCCCAGGTAAGTTCTTGCAATTCCTCTTTGAATCCACCAGGGGCATCTCCAAATGACTGAAAGACACCGCTGAAAAAGCCAACATTTTCCTGAATATAGGGTGCAGTACCATCACCATTGATGGAAACACTGGGGCTGGGCACCAGTAATTTATTGAACTCTAGTTGAAGGGCAATTGTGTTATAGCTGTCTACAATAAAATCGAACCCGCCTCCCAATCGGAGATTGGTGGGAATAAAGTTTTCCTGTCCATCAT
>JASMME010000293.1 GCA_030748365.1 Lutibacter sp. | reverse complement strand
CCTCACGCCCGTGACACTGGAAACCCTTCAGATTTTATCAAAAAACATGCGCGGTGCGGTCCACTCCGTTGCCTTACACAAACGGCTCTATGCCACCGATGCTTCTGTGTATAGGAAGCTTCCTGTAGGCGTGGCCTATCCCAAAGATTTTCAGGACCTAAAACTACTGATTGATACAGCCCGAGATACGGGTTTTAGCCTTATCCCCAGGGCTGCAGGCACCTCTCTTTCCGGGCAGTGTGTGGGAGACGGATTGGTGGTGGATATTTCCAAACACTTTACCCATATCCTGGCTTTTGATGAACAAAAAAGAACCGTTACCGTTCAACCTGGTCTTATCAGAGACGATTTAAACCGTTTCCTACAACCCTACGGACTGTTTTTTGGTCCCAATACTTCTACCAGCAACCGTTGTACTATTGGGGGTATGGTTGGTAATAATTCTTCTGGATCCACTTCCATTCAATACGGGGTAACCCGCGATAAGGTCTTGGCTGTAAAGGCCTTGCTCAGCGACAGTAGTGAAGCCCTTTTTACCGAAGTATCCAAGGAAGATTTTATGCAAAAAATCACGGGAAATAAGCTTGAGAACCACTTGTATAAAAGCCTCAAGGACCTCCTGTCAGAAGAATCAGTTCAGGAAGGTATCCGGGCCCAGTTTCCCAAGAAAGAGATACACCGGAGAAATACCGGTTATGCCCTGGATACCTTGATAGACAGCAATCTCTTTAGGGAAGGAGGTGCTGATGTCAACCTTGCCAAACTAATCTGTGGCAGTGAAGGCACGCTCTGTTTTATCACCGAGGTGACCCTGGCCCTGGACCCACTCCCACCTCCTGAGAATAACCTGGTTGCCGTACACTTTCACAGCATAGCAGAAAGTTTATCTGCCGTCAGTCTGGCCATGGAACACAATCTGTATCTATGTGAATTGATGGATAAGGCCATTTTAGACTGTACCAAAAACAACCGTCAACAGCAGCAGAATCGTTTTTTTATTGAAGGCGATCCCAAGGCTGTTCTTTTACTTGAACTACGGGCAGATTCACGGGCAGCAACAGACCTGCTGACCGAACAACTCGTCAATGAGCTCCAGCAACAGGGCCACGGCTATGCCTATCCGGTCCTTAAAGGATCAGCCGTTAGCCACGCAATCGAATTGCGCAAAGCAGGACTGGGCGTCCTTGGAAATATGATCGGAGATCGCAAAGCGGTGGCTTGTATAGAGGATACGGCGGTGGCCCTGGCCGACCTCCCGGCTTATATTGCTGAATTTACGGCCATGATGGCCTCCTATGACCAATCAGCAGTGTATTACGCCCATGCTGGGGCCGGAGAACTACACCTCCGCCCAATTCTCAATTTAAAGAAGGGAGACGATGTAGCACTGTTTCGTACCATTACCACTGAGGTGGCCAAATTGGTCAAGAAATATAAAGGCTCTCTGAGCGGGGAGCACGGGGATGGTATTGTCCGGTCAGAATTTATACCACTGATGATTGGCAAAGAGAATTACCAATTGCTGAAAGCGGTTAAAAAAGCCTTTGATCCTGCTGGAATCTTTAACCAGGGGAAAATCACCGATCCCCTACCCATGGATGCCCATCTACGTTACCAACAAGACCGGATAGAGCCAACCATCAAAACCTTTCAGGATTTTTCAGACAGTCTGGGAATCCTACGTATGGCAGAAAAATGCAATGGGTCGGGAGATTGCAGGAAACCCGTAGCAGCCGGCGGCGCGATGTGCCCAAGCTTTCGGGCCACCCAACAAGAAAAAGATACAACCCGCGCCCGGGCCAATGCCTTTAGAGAATTCCTGACTGAACCAGTACAGGCTAACAGGTTTGACCATGAGGAATTAAAGGCCGTTTTCGACCTTTGTATCAGTTGTAAGGCCTGTGCCAGTGAATGCCCCAGTAATGTGGATATAGCGGCGCTTAAAGCAGAGTTTCTCTACCAATATCAGCAAATACATCCCCCCTCCTTTGGCAAGCGGCTTTTTGCCAACCACGTAAGATTTGACCAGATTGGAAGCCTTTTCCCACGGCTTAGCAACTGGATGCTTAACAGCTACCCAGTTAAGAAAATCCTAGGAATAGCTACTGAAAGAAATCTTCCGGCACTGCATAAAACCAGTCTGCGAAAATGGTACCGCAGTCATCTGCACAGGAACCAAGGACAGTCATTTAAACAGGGAGATGTGTATCTTTTCTGTGATGAATTTAGCAATTACTACGAGGTAGATACAGG
>JASMME010000292.1 GCA_030748365.1 Lutibacter sp. | reverse complement strand
GTACGCTGATCTTTGTGACTATGATCTGACCATAGACCTACCGAGTGGCTACCAAATCAGCAGTGATCTGACAAGCAGCCACCGCCAACACGGAAACAAAACCCAATACAAGATGACTGGCAATAAACGGCCGGAGATTCAACTAAATATCACGCAAAACAGCAGCTACCAAACCTACCGTTTACATACAGAGATTCTCACGGATATCCAAGCAAACAACTTAGACAGCTACCAAAGAACCCTGCTGTTGAATCGCTCCCTGGGTTTTATAGAGAAATACCTCGGTAGCTTTCCTAGAGAACGTTTATTACTCAGCGCGGTTGAGTACGAAAAAAATCCGGTGTATGGACTGGGTCAGCTACCCCCATTTCTCAAACTGTATGACCCCGACTTTGAATGGGACGTAAAAATGCTTAAAATCCTGAGCAAAAAGTACCTGGAAAACTTATTTTTGTTTCACCCCCGTGAAGACCGGTGGCTTATGGACGGCATACAAACCTACCTGATGATTAAATACGTCGAAAAATACTATCCCGATGTAAAACTCATTGGAGCACCATCTCAATACTGGGGAATCAGGGCTTACCATGCAGCGAGCCTTCCCTTTAACGCAAGGTACCAATACCTGTACCGCTTTGCCGCTAGAAAAAACCTGGACCAGGCCCTGACTACACGGAGTGATTCCTTGTCAAACTTCAACCGAAAAATCATTAGTAAATACAAAGCTGGTTTGGGAATAAAATACCTGGAAGCCTACCTGGGCGAGGAAGTCCTTAGGAAAGGCCTGGTGAATTTTTCCAACAAATACCGGCAGCAATTCGTGCATAGCAGTCGTTTTGTTGAAATGCTGGAAACGTCGAAAGACCTGGACTGGTTTAAAGAAGATTTCCTGCAAAGTGACCGCCATATCGATTATACCATCCAAGATGTCAGCAAACAGGGAGACTCCTTGGATGTACGTATTCTAAACAAACACCAAAACCCTGCGCCTATAGCCCTCTACGGCATACAGAACCACCAGGTCAAATTCAAAAAATGGTTGGCACCCTTCGACTCCCTAGCAAGTTTTAAAATTCCAAGCAAAGGAATTGACAGACTCTCCCTAAACTACGAATCAGAAGTGCCTGAGGTAAACACGAAGAATAACTGGTATAACACCACGGGGAAATTAGGACACAGACCCCTACAAATCAGGCCTATAAAGGACCTGGAAAACCCCCATAAAAACCAACTGTTCTTCAAGCCTTTTTTGGTTTATAATTATTATGACGGGGCTGCATTGGGCGTCCAATTAATGAACAATACCATTCTACACAAGGATTTCACCTATCAGCTAAGTCCATCTTACAGTACAAAGAGTAAAACTTTTTCAGGGGCCTATGCCCTGTTGTACCAACACTACCCGGAACAGGCAGGTATCCATGCCCTTGATATTGGCCTGATAGGCAGTAACTATCAATATGCAAAAAACCTTCAATACAACACTTTTACCCCTTTTGCCATGGTGGAGTTTAAACGAAAAAACCTGCGACATACTGCCTGGAACATACTGCTGGGTTCCTATACACATGTCAACCGGGAAATCGGAGCGCTTCAAGCACACCCCGAGACCAATAAATACGGTGTGCTAAACCTCACCTATAGCTATGGAAAGACAGATGTTCTCCGAGAGTTTTACGGCACTACTAACCTACAGTACTCCCGTACTTTCAGCAAAATATCCTTCACCAGTAAGTTTCGAAAGGTTGGCTACAGAAACAAAAGCCTTGAATGCCGTTTGTTTACCGGACTCTTTCTATCCAATCAAACCGAGACAGATTTTTTTAGTTTCGCATTGGACCGCCCCAGCGATTACCTGTTTCAGTACAGCTACCTAGGACGATCGGAGACCAGTGGATTTTTCAGCCAGCAAATCATCATCAACGAAGGTGGGTTTAAATCCAAACTACCGGTTGCTTATGCCAATCAATGGCTGTCAACCCTAAACACCAGTATCGGTTTGCAACGTTGGCTGGAAATATACAACGATATTGGATGGGTGAAGAACAAGGGGCAAAAAGCCTATTTCGCCCACGAGAACGGCCTTAGACTGAACCTTATAAAAGACATTGCTGAAATTTACTTTCCCATACATTCAAACAACGGTTGGGAACTATCCCAAAAAGATTACCACAGTAAGATCAGGTTCCTACTGGTCAGTAAACCGGAAAAAATCTATCATTTTATCAAAAGAGGCTTTTATTAAATATAAAATGCTTA
>JASMME010000291.1 GCA_030748365.1 Lutibacter sp. | reverse complement strand
TACAAATGACCATGCGTAGTGAGGGCGCGAAAAATTTCTTTTTGATACTGGGGATGTCCTTGATAAACTCCTTAATCATCTGTTCCGAAGCTTCAAAGTCAGCAATGACCCCGTCTTTAAGCGGCCGAATCGTTTTGATGTTCTCATGGGTTTTTCCCTGCATCAGGCTGGCCTTCTTACCGGTAGCGATAATCTTACCGCTTTCCCTGTCTCTGGCCACGATGGAAGGTGCATCTACAATCACTTTCCCATCATGGATGATCAGCGTATTGGCGGTGCCCAAATCAATGGCGATATCTTCGGTCATGAAGTCAAAAAAGCCCATTCAGCGTTCGAATTTTAGTGAATTCCTACAAATGTAGTAAAATTTAGTGTTTAAAATGACGAACACCCGTAAATATCATAGACATTTTATGGGCATCACAAAAATCGATGGACTGCTGGTCTTTGACTGATCCTCCGGGTTGAATCACTGCAGTAATACCGGCGTTATGGGCAATTTCTACACAGTCTGGAAAGGGGAAAAAGGCGTCGCTGGCCATCACGGCCTGGTCCAGGTCAAAGTCGAAGTTCTTGGCTTTGGCAATGGCCTGGTTGAGGGCATCTACCCGGCTTGTTTGACCAGTACCACTGGCGCAAAGTTGGTTGTTTTTGACCAGTACGATGGTGTTGGATTTGGTATGCTTGCTTATTCTAGAGGCGAATAGCAGGTCCTTAAGTTGATCGTCAGAAGGCGTGTTTTTAGTAACGCTGCGGCAAATATCAGCAGTGTCCGTTATTGGGTCCTTTTCCTGACACAAGACACCGTTTAGGGCCGTTCTGTACTGTTTCTTAGGTAAAGCAGTTTCTTTTTGAACCAGTAAAATTCTATTTTTCTTGGCTTTCAAAAGGGTCAAGGCTTCCTCTTCGTAGCCCGGAGCGATGACCACTTCACAGAACAGTGTGTGGATGTCCGCCGCCGTAGCGGCATCGATGGGCTTGTTAGCGATTAGGATACCGCCAAAGGCAG
Source organism: Lutibacter sp. (assembly GCA_030748365.1). Taxonomy (GTDB): domain Bacteria; phylum Bacteroidota; class Bacteroidia; order Flavobacteriales; family Flavobacteriaceae; genus Lutibacter. The sequence continues at coordinate 1,261 of JASMME010000291.1, read as the reverse complement.
AGGTAGGATCTCCTGCCAGGGCATCCCGGTAGGCCTCTTGTAGACGAGGTCGCTGGGCCAGCCCACAGGCGTTGTTGTGTTTTAAGATGGCGAAAGTAGGGGCTTCTCCCTGAAAGTCCGCCATCAGTTGTACGGCGGCATCTACATCCAGTAGGTTGTTATAGGAGAGTTCTTTGCCGTGTAATTTGTCAAAGAGTGCGTTTAGATCTCCGTAGAAAAACCCTTTTTGATGGGGGTTCTCTCCGTAACGAAGGGTAGAGACAGTGTCAAAACTTTCCCTAAAGGCCTCTTCTTTGCTGTTGAGGTGATGAAAAATCGCTGTATCGTAATGGCTAGAAACCGCAAAGGCCTTTGCGGCAAATACTTTTCTTTGTTCGAGGTTGGTAGCCCCCTTGCCAGCAATCATCATTTCCAGAAACGCTCCGTACTGTTCCCTGGAAGAAACACAGAGTACGTCCTTATAGTTTTTAGCGGCTGCTCGGATTAGTGAAATACCCCCGATATCTATTTTTTCAATGATGTCCTGTTCCGAAGCACCGCTTGCCACGGTTTTTTCAAAGGGATACAAATCCACGATCACCAAGTCGATCTCAGGAATGTTGAACTCCGTGAGTTGTGAACGGTCATTCGCTTGGTCACGCCTGGCCAGGATACCACCGAAAACACCCGGATGCAGTGTTTTAACACGACCGCCCAAAATAGAAGGGTAAGAGGTCAGTGTTTCTACAGGAACCACCTCAACACCTTGTTCCTTAATAAAGGTTTCGGTACCTCCGGTAGAATAGAGGGTAACCCCTAGGTCATTTAGCTTTTCGATGATAGGAGCCAGACCATCCTTGTGAAACACGGAAATCAGGGCTGTTTTAATGGGCTTGGTATTGTTCATGGAGTTTCGTGATTTGTCAACGGGGCAAAGCTACTAATTATCCCTAATCCATACAATACCATCAGGTAGTAGTTTTGGGTTTTTTCTCTCAACAAATAGCTGAGAAGTAAGGGTTTTGAAAAATACAGTACTAGGGGAAAGCAGCCAGCATGTGAAGATAAGTTTTTTTTTATTACTTTTGATTGTCTGGTTTTATGTCATGGTGGCATTTCAGCAATGAACCTAACCGAATCAATAAAAACCACTTTATTATGAAAAAAACAATTTTATACGCATCAAGTTTAGTTCCAGATGTTACTGAAAACTTTAATGATATTGATGACGCAATGAAATGCGGGTTTAATTGGTCAAAAGGTCCATTTGAAATACTAAATG
>JASMME010000290.1 GCA_030748365.1 Lutibacter sp. | reverse complement strand
TTGATGGCAATGGCCCCCAGCTTTGTTGCGGATATATTGCGTAAACTTCCCAAAAAACTACCGATTGGGGTTCTGGCGACGGATACGATTACGATTTCTTTCACAGGTCTAGATTTTAGGAATTATTAGATAGTATTTATAAGGAATCAAGTGCGAATTTAGGTAATTTAAATGAATCTTATTGGGTTGAAATGTTACTTTCAGTCTCTTGAGGCAAACTTTTTCTTGACAGAATCTTTTCATCCCAGTACACGTTAAAATAAGGGGCTTTATACGAATTACCCCAGGGTGGCCTGATGAATGGGGCAAGTTGGCTTTATAAAAAGTATAGGGAGTTCACCGATATCTGTCAAGAATTGTTATTTTTGGAATACAAACCCATACTTTGTGAAAAAAATCATCAATACACTGCTAGTAAACCATTCGTTGATTTATAAATTCTTTCTTTACCTGACAATGGTATCCCTGGTAGTTTACCTCTTTCCGAAGGGAGGGCAGTTCAAGTATGAATTTCAAAAGGGAAAGCCCTGGCAATACGATAATTATTATGCGCCTTTTGACTTTGCCATCCAAAAGTCAGCAACCGAAATTGAACTGGAAAGAGAACAGGTACTTAGCAGCGCCAGACAGTATTACAGATACGATGAACAAATAGCAGGGGAAGTGTCGCATACCATTGGTCAAAAAGTGGAATCTGTGTTGGCATCCTCTTCCTTGTCCCTGCGCATACGGGAAGAATTCTCTCTGACTGTTTCAGATTTGCTAAACGCTGTATATGAGCAAGGCTATTTAGATGTGACTGAGGAGAAAACAACAACGCCTCCAGTGATCTTTCTACGTACGGGAAATACCCTCAGAGAAATTGCTTCCAAGCAATTGCTGAGGGCTTCACAAGTCATTGAGTTTATTGACGATCGGATGGGTGAACAGCCTTATTCTCAAGAGGAAATGCTTGTATTGACAATCCTCTACGATGAAATTAGACCCAATGTCTTTTTTGATGGAGAACTGACCAATAAGGTGTTACAGGAGCAGTTAGATAAGATATCCTATACCCAGGGCTTGGTCGCAGAAAATGAACGCATCATTTTTAAAGGAGATATTGTGGAAGGGGAGAAACTGGACAAACTGAATTCTTTAAAAATGGAGTTCGAATCCCAGGTTTGGAGTGAACTAAACTACCAATGGATCGTTTTTGGATATACACTGCTGGTCTCGCTGGCTTTTTTGATGTTGTTTTTGTTCTTGAGAAAATACCGAAATGAAATTTTTGAGAACAACAACAAGGTTACCTTTATCTTTTTCAATATCTCCCTGATTGTATTGCTGATTACCCTTATTGTAAAGTTCGACGCAAAATACATCTATATGGCGCCCATTGTCATTTTGCCCCTGGTCTTAAAGGCTTTTTTTGATGCCAGACTGGGTTTGTTTACCTATGTACTGACGGTGCTATTACTCGGTTTTATCGTTCCCAATAGTTTTGAGTTTATTTTTGTTCAGATCATTGCGGGGATTGTGACCATCCTCACCATTTCAGAATTGTATAAGCGGGCCAATTTGTTTTTTTCGGTCCTGCAGATTACCCTGGTTTATTTCTTAGCTTATTTTGGATTTTCGATCATACAGGAAGGAAATGCTGAGAACCTGGTATGGGAAAAATTTGCCTATTTCTTTTTGAATGGAGCGGCCACCCTTTTTGTGCTTCCGCTGATTTATATTTTTGAAAAAATGTTTCGCCTGGTGTCTGATGAGTCGCTGAAGGAGTTATCCAATACCAATTCAAAATTATTAAGGGCCCTGGCTGAAAAAGCCCCTGGTACTTTTCAGCATTCATTACAGGTTGCCAACTTGGCAGAAGCCGCAGCCAACGAGGTACAGGCCAACGCCATGCTGGTCAGAACGGGTGCCTTGTACCACGATATTGGTAAGATGGAGAACCCCCTGTATTTTACAGAGAATCAGGTGACCAACGCCAACCCACATAATGAGCTCAGTCCGAAAGACAGTGCAAAGCTGATTATTGCCCATATCATCAAGGGGATTGAACTGGCCAAAAAGCACCGGATACCAGATAGGATTATAGACTTTATCCGTACACACCATGGGACAACCTTGGTCTATTATTTCTACAAGCAGCAGGAGGTATTGGGAGCTGAAACCCTTGATAAAAAGTACTTTCAATATCCGGGTCCTATTCCTTTTTCAAAAGAGACAGCCATCCTGATGATGTGTGATGCTGTGGAAGCCGCCTCCAAAAGCCTGGGCACCCC
>JASMME010000028.1:3115-10559 GCA_030748365.1 Lutibacter sp. | reverse complement strand
CTTGTGCCTGCAGGTCCGTAAAACTTATGAAAAAAATACTCAGGGCTAGGGGGGCTAATAATCGCTTCATTTTACTATATGTTATAATTAATGTAGGCCTGTCAGTTTTCACCGGTAAAAATCCGAGTAGGTGCTGATCAGGGACTGCTGGCTTGCGCCATCCTTTTATGTAAAGTCCTAAAGAAACGAAAAAATTCATTTCCTTCCTTATAAGACTGGAAAATGTCTATTTGTTACACTTGTTTTGTACTGAGGGCACAGCAAATTGCATAGACAGTGGGAAATGACCTCCTATACGCACAAAACCAGCCGTACACAGAGGAACCTTATTCACAAATCATTGCTCTTTAGACGTGGCTACAAGGCAAAGGTTTAAATTGAATTTCAACAAAAATCGTACCGGTGGGCTCTTTTACCAAACCCTTTAAAAAGAGACACGAGGGACCCTGCCATTAATTTATTAACAAGATGCCCATTCGGAGTCTATATGCTAAAAAAAAGATTTATCTTTAAACCTTTCTTTTTATTATTATAAACATAACTTATGCACGTAGCTGTAGCAGGAAATATTGGCGCCGGTAAGACTACCCTCACTAACTTACTTTCAAAACATTACAGATGGGAAGCCCATTACGAATCCGTTGACAAAAATCCTTACCTGGATGACTTCTATGGGGAGATGGAGCGGTGGTCATTTAATTTACAGGTCTATTTTTTAAACAGCCGATTTCGACAGATTCTGGAAATTCGGGAAAGTGGCAGAAGCATCATCCAAGATAGAACCATTTATGAAGATGCCCATATTTTTGCACCAAATCTGCACGCCATGGGCCTAATGACCAACCGGGATTTTAAGAATTATGCTTCCTTGTTCGAATTGATGGAGCGACTGGTCTCACCACCTGACCTGCTCATCTACTTACGGGCCTCCATTTCAACCCTGGTAAAACAGATTCACAAACGCGGCCGTGACTATGAGCATTCGATCAGTATTGAATATTTGAGCAGACTGAACGAGCGCTATGAGGCCTGGATATCCAAATACAGCAAAGGAAAACTACTGATTATTGAAGTAGACGAGCTCGATTTTGTATCAAGGCCAGAAGACCTTGGCGGGGTTATTGACCGAATCGATGCACAAATTCACGGGCTGTTTTAGCATAGCATAAACCAAAAAAAAGGGGCGCTTTTCAGCGCCCCTTTTTTTGCTTTTATAAAGGCTATGATAGCCTTTTTATAGGTATTTACTTAGGAAACCGTTTTTTTATCAGCGGCACCACTTTTACAACAAGCGCCTTTCTTAGTAGTGCTGGCAACTGCCTTCTTGCTTTTACAACAGACACCACCTTTCTTAGTGATTTCCGATACCGATTCACCTTTGCAGCAAACGCCTTTACCAGCTTTTGATGCTTGATCGCCTTTACAGGCTTTGGTGGTCTTGGCTACCTGGGCCTTCTTATCCTTACAAACAACCTTGTCCTTACAAGAAGTCCCTTTGTCTTTACATACAGCTACTGTTTCCATCGTAGGTTTCGCAGCATTATGTGCAGCGACTGCATCGGCAGAAATAGCGATACTAGGTGCAATAACAAGGGCCACTACCGACATCAATTTCAACAAGATGTTTAGAGAAGGGCCTGAGGTATCCTTAAACGGATCTCCTACCGTATCTCCCACCACCGCTGCCTTGTGTGCATCGGTGCCTTTTTTACCTTGTTCCTCAATCATCTTTTTAGCATTGTCCCAAGCACCACCGGCATTTGATTGGAAAATAGCCATCAGTACCCCACAGGTGGTTACCCCGGCCAACAGTCCTCCTAACATCTCCGCACCACCGATAAATCCGACCAGTACTGGAACGATGATCGCCAACAGTCCAGGAAATACCATCTCTTTGATAGAGGCCTGGGTAGAAATGGCCACACATTTGTCGTATTCAGCCACCCCATCGGCCGCATCAAATATCTTTCTGTCTTCGGCAGAGGCTTTGCTAATATCAGCATCGTATTTACGCATAACTTCTAGCGCTGCTTTTAGCGCAGGAATATCGCGAAACTGACGACGCACTTCTTCAATCATCGCCATGGCGGCACGACCTACAGCATTCATTGACAAAGCAGAAAATACAAAAGGCAGCATACCCCCAACAAGCAAACCGGCCATGATATCAGGTTGTGATACATCAATAGAGGTTACCCCAGCTGTTTTCATAAAGGCCGCAAACAAGGCAAGGGCCGTCAAAGCTGCAGAAGCAATGGCAAAGCCTTTTCCAATGGCCGCTGTGGTGTTTCCTACCGCGTCTAATTTATCCGTTCTTTCCCTCACTTCCGCAGGGAGTTCTGACATTTCTGCAATTCCTCCGGCATTGTCAGAGATGGGTCCGTAGGCATCTACTGCCAATTGAATACCGGTATTGGCCAGCATTCCTACCGCAGCAATGGCGATTCCGTACAAGCCGGCAAAGTGATGTGAAACCAAAATAGCCGCTGCAATCAGGATGATCGGAATGGCGGTAGACATCATCCCTACACCAAGACCAGCAATGATATTGGTCGCAGCCCCCGTTTCAGATTGTGCGACAATGGAATTGACCGGCTTGGTACCGGTACCTGTATAATATTCGGTTACTTTCCCAACCAGCAAACCAGCGACCAAACCGGCAATGGTGGCCCAGAAGACCCCCGTTGCACCGAAAGGCAAGCCGTCTACGGATGCAGGAATCATAGCGTGGATGATAAACCAGGAAGCCAGTAGCATGAGGGATGCAGAAACGATTTCACCGATGTTCAGCGCCCTGTGAGGCGATCCACCGTCTTTTACTTTTACAAACAGGGTCCCTATGATAGACATGACAATACCTACGGCGGCTAGTACCAGTGGTAAATAGACCGCACCCATTCCATCAAAATCAGGGGTTACGATCAAGGCACCAAGTACCATGGTTCCAATAATAGAACCTACATACGATTCAAAAAGATCGGCACCCATTCCGGCAACATCTCCTACATTGTCTCCTACATTGTCCGCAATGGTGGCGGGATTTAGCGGATGGTCTTCAGGAATCCCCGCTTCTACTTTTCCAACCAGGTCAGCACCTACATCGGCTGCCTTGGTATAGATACCTCCGCCCACACGGGCAAAGAGTGCAATGGAAGAGGCTCCGAGAGAAAAGCCTGAAAGTACGTTCAGTACCATGGATAGGTTGTCTGCCCACATGCCCTGATAGAGCACAAACAAAAGGCTTAGACCGAGTACCCCAAGTCCTACCACTCCGAGGCCCATTACGGCGCCTCCGGAAAAGGCTACTTCCAGCGCTTTGCCCAAAGAAGTACGGGCAGCTTGTGTAGTACGTACATTGGCCTTGGTAGCTACCTTCATACCGATAAAACCTGCCAGGGCCGAACAGATGGCACCTACCACAAAGGACAGGGCGACCAGGCCGTGGGAATCAGCTTCGCTGGTACCTTTAAAGTACAATAGAATGGCTACAGCTACTACAAAGAGTGATAATAATTTGTACTCCGCCTTTAAAAAGGACATGGCGCCGTCTGCGATGTTCTTGGCGATACGGGCCATTTTCTCATCACCTACTTCCTGTTTGGAAACCCAGGCATTTTTAATAAACACAAAAAGCAGTGCTGCCAGTCCAAACAGAGGGATGATTTTTACTAATAATTCCATGTTGATTTATTTGATCTATAGGTTAATTTAATTTTTTCTAATCAGAAGGCAAAAATACTAAAATATCAGTGATAAAAAAACCTTTTCAATATTTAAAAATCAAGGGCTAAAACCGTGGAAGAGCGGCTGTTTAAAGACCCTAAAAAAAACCGTTAACCAATATAAATACCGGTAAAAAAGTGCTTATGACCTCTTCGCTTTTTTGCTTATCAACGCATCTAGGCAAAGGTTCCCGATACTGCCTTGATGGGTATGGTTCAGTTTTTTATCGGGCTTGAAGGTGCCTTCGTCAATGTGTTTCCCCACCAGCTTATAGGCGTCTCTAAACGGAACTCCTTGCTGTACCAGTTTGTTTACTTCTTCCACACTGAACAAGTACTGGTAGTTGTCATTGTCTAGGATCTGCGTGTTTACCTGACAGTTGCTCAGGGAATAGGTCAGCATTTCCAAACAGGCTTTTAGGGTTGAAAAGGAAGGAATCAAGCCTTCTTTTAACAATTGCAAATCGCGGTGATAGCCACTGGGCAAGTTGTTGGTTAGGAGTGTGAACTCGTAGGGAAGGGCTTGTAGTTTATTACACTTTCCCCGGATTAATTCAAATACGTCTGGGTTTTTTTTGTGGGGCATGATGCTAGAACCCGTTGTAAGCGTGTCGGGGAAAGTGATAAAATTAAAGTTTTGACTCATGTACAGGCAAATATCCATACTCATTTTAGACAGGGTGCCGGCAACTGAACTCAGTGCAAAAGCCACTGACTTTTCCAGCTTTCCTCTGCCCATCTGCGCCGCCACAGAATTGTAGACAAGGGTGTCAAAACCCAGTAGCTCGGTGGTGATACTTCTGTCAATGGGAAAGGAACTACCATAGCCTGCGGCGGAACCCAGGGGGTTCTGGTCAGCCACCTGATAGGCCGCCTTGAGAAAGACGAGATCATCAATAAGGGTTTCTGCATAGGCCGAGAACCACAAACCGAAGGAAGAAGGCATGGCAATCTGCAGATGGGTATAGCCGGGTAGCAATACCTCCCGGTGTTCTTTTGCCAGGGAAATCAGCAGGTCAAAAAGCTTGTCTACCCCTAGCTTGATTTCAGACAGCGCGTCTTTTACATACAGGTGGATATCAACCAGTACCTGGTCATTCCTAGACCGTGCTGTATGGATTTTCTTACCTGTATCTCCCAGTTTTTTAGTTAGGACATATTCTATCTTAGAATGTACATCCTCAAAGCGGTCTTCAATGGTAAAATCACCTTGCTCAATAGCGGTCATCAAAGTGTCCAATTCTTTTTCTAGGGCACTGATTTCAGCATCGGTCAGCAGACCAATATGGTGGAGCATCCGGGCATGGGCCCTGCTACCCAATACGTCGTACCGGGCAAGCACCAGGTCTAGTTCCCGGTCATTACCCACGGTAAACAAATCGATTTTTTGATCGGTTGAAAATCCTTTATCCCAAAGTTTCATACTAATAATTTTTATAAAATTGCTGCTAATAGGTTTATATACAAAGCCACACCCTCCCTGATCTCATCGACATAAATAAACTCGTCTGCCGTGTGAGAGCGCTTACTGTTACCGGGCCCCAACTTTAAGGAAGGGCAACGCAACACGGCCTGGTCAGACAGTGTGGGTGAGCCATAGGTGCTACAGCCAAGTTCAATCCCAGCCTGTACCAAGGGGTGAGTTTCCGGTATCGAAGAAGGGTTCAGGTGGGTAGAGCGCGGAACGATTTCGGAACTTACATGACTCCGTACGGTGTCTAACACCTCCTGATTGGTATAGGCATCGGTCACCCGTATGTCTACCACAAAATCGCAGGTAGCTGGTATCACATTGTGCTGATGACCTGCCACCAGCTGGGTGACCGTCATTTTTACCTCACCCAGGGCCTTGGATATCCTAGGGAATCTGTACTGTTGAAACCATTGAATGTCTTTTGCGGCTTTGTAAATAGCATTGTCTCCCTGACCGTGCGCTGCGTGGCCGGCAGTACCACGGGCCTTTCCATCGAGCACCAATAAGCCCTTTTCAGCAATGGCCAACTGCAGGGAAGTCGGCTCACCAACGATGGCTACCTCAATATTGGGAAGGAGGGGCAACATACTGTTCAGTCCCTTTGGTCCTGAGTTCTCTTCTTCCGCAGAAGCCACCATAACCAGGTTATAATGCAGGCCTTCTCGCTGATAGTAATGAGCAAAAGTCGCTAGCAAGGCCACCAGACAACCACCGGCATCATTGCTTCCCAAGCCGTATAATTTCCCCTCAGACAAACTGGGTTCAAAAGGGTCCCTGGTATAGCCCTTGTTGGGCTTGACGGTATCGTGGTGTGAATTTAACAGGAGGGTTTTTTTGGCCGGGTCAAAATGTTTATTGACCGCCCACACGTTGTTTTGATGTCTATGACAAGCAATATCCTGTTCCATAAACCAGGCTTCCAACAAGGAAGCAGTATCCTGTTCTGATCCTGAATATGAAGGGCTTGCAATCAACTGTTGCAACAAGACAATGGCTTTATCAGTAAGTATTTCGCTCATAATTAAAGTTGTAAATTGGTACCACATGCTGTGGGTGATTTTAGCTGTGAGGCATTCCCAATCTTTACCGTTTTGACCCCTTTTTTCAGGGCGTCAAAGCCGTTGTGTAATTTGGGAATCATACCGGCTGAAATGACTTTATCTGCGACCAGCTTGTGGTAAGATTCGAGGGTAATCTGCCGAATGACCGAGTCTGGATCCTTTGGATTTTCTAAGACCCCTTTTAACTCAAACACATAGCTAAGTTCAACGGTGTACATGGCTGACATGGCAGCGGCCAGGGCCGAGGCAATGGTGTCTGCATTGGTGTTTAATAACTGTTGTTGCTTATCGTGGGTGATGGCGCAAAAAACGGGGGTAAAACAGGCTTGTAAAAAAGCGTGGATGGCATGCGCGTTTACGGAGTCTATATCACCGGCAAAGCCATAATCAATATTTTCTACCACGCGTTTGTGTGCCTGTATACAATTGGCATCTGCCCCGGATAGCCCCAAGGCATTGCAATCAAAGGCCTGTAACTGAGCCACTATTTTTTTGTTAAGCAAACCGGCATAAACCATGGTCACCACCTCTATTTGGGCACTGTCTGTGATACGCCTTCCGTTATGCATGTTGGCTTGTAAGCCCATATCGGCGGCCACTGCCGTGGCTTTCTTACCACCGCCATGAACCAGTATTTTAGGACTGGGGAGCAAGGCAAAATCGGCTAGAAATTTACTTAGCTGCTGCTGGTCATCAATGATGTTTCCACCAATCTTTACGATATGTAAGTGCTGTTTATCCATGGTGGGCCAATATTTTCTGTAAGACGACCTGTGCGGCATAGGTTCTGTTGTTGGCTTGTTCAATGACCAGGGATTGCGGACTGTCTATGACCGCATCTGTCACTACCACATTCCTTCTTACTGGCAAACAGTGCATAAATTTGGCCTGCCTGGTCAGGGCCATCTTTTTCGCCGTAATCATCCACTGGGGATCTTTGCTAAGTACCTGTCCATAATGCCGGTAGGAACTCCAGTTTTTTACATAGATAAAATCAGCCTTTTCAAAGGCTTTTTCCTGGTCGTACTCAATGGGAACTCCCTTTGTCACAGCCGGGTCGAGTTCATAGCCTTCCGGATGGGTAATGACAAAATCAGCTGCTTGGCATTGCATCATTTCCACAAAGGAATTGGCCACTGCCTGGGGCAGTGCTTTTGGATGGGGTGCCCAGGAAAGGACTACTTTCG
>JASMME010000028.1:0-3105 GCA_030748365.1 Lutibacter sp. | reverse complement strand
AATGGCATCTGCCAGTGCCTGGAGCGGATGCCCCATGGCACTTTCCAGGCTGATTACTGGAACGCTGGCGTATTGCTTAAAACTATTCAGCACGGTCTCTGCCCGGTCCTTTTCCCGGTCAGTCAGGGAGGCAAAAGCCCTAACAGCAACGATGTCACAGTACTGAGAAATGACCTGTGCGGCTTCCTTTACGTGCTCTGAACACTGCTGGTTCATGATGGTGCCTTCTTCAAATTCGAGCTGCCAACCCTCACTACCAACATTCATAACCAGCACATTCATCCCCAGGTTTTGGGCAGCTTTCTGCGTACTTAAACGCGTACGCAGGCTGTTGTTAAAAAACAAAAGGCAAAGGGTTTTACCCGTGCCCAGTAGGTGATTTTTCCGGGGATTCTTTTTCAGTGCCTGGGCGGCACTGACCGTTTCTTGCAGGTTATCAAGGTCACTGATATGTAAGTAATTTTTCATGACTCTAAGGGTAAGATTTTAGTATGTTGGGTCTTGTTCTCAAAGGTGTCGGTTATAAAATGGTCATCGAGCCCATTTACTATCCAGGTACTAATACCCGCTTTCTGGGCAATATCAGCTGCCTGAATTTTGGTAGCCATCCCGCCGGTTCCCTGAGAGGAGACTGAATTCTCTACCTGTTCTTGTAAACCTGGTATATCCGCCGTCTGATTAATGGTGACATACTGATCTCTATTGATGGATTCTCTGGTATAAATACCATAGGTATTGGTGGCTATAAGCAAGAGGTCTACCTGTAAAAGCGCCGCAGTTAAGGCCGATAATTTATCATTGTCACCAAACTTAATCTCGTCAGTGGCCACTGTATCATTTTCGTTGATGATGGGAATGTACTGATGGTCTACCAACACATTGATGGTGTTTTTGATATTGGTCCTCGATCCTTCATTTTCAAAATCAGCATAGGAAAGCAAACACTGGGAGGTAAACAAGCCGTATTTCCTGAAATTTTCCTGAAACAACTGCATCAGCTGTGGCTGACCGATAGAGGCCAGGGCTTGTTTGACTTTGATAGTCTTCCCCTGACTTTCCAAGTTTACAAATTCCCTGGCAACCGCAATGGCTCCAGAACTTACAATGACAAAGTCATAGCGATTTTTTAACATAGCAATTTGCCGGGCAATGTCCTGGATTTTCTCTTCCGAAATCCGGGAGGTATTGTTCGTAAGCACATTGCTACCTATCTTTACCAATATCTTTTTCTTACCTGACCTGTCCATCTCCGTAGATATACCATTTGTTTGTTACTAAGTGCTGTAATCCCATAGGACCTCTATGGTGTAGTTTATCGGTGCTAATTGCCAATTCCCCCCCAAGCCCGAACTGGCCACCATCGGTAAACCTGGTAGCAGCATTGTGATATACCGCCGCGGCATCTACCGATTGCATGAACTGAGCAGCTGATTCGGCGTTTTCAGTTATAATGGTTGCCGAATGCCCTCCTCCGTAGTGGTTGATTTTTTCAACGGCCTTTTCCACAGTATCAATACTGCCAAGTACTATTTTATAGTCAAGGAATTCTTCATACCAGACATCCTCACTTGGATAGGGCGAAACCTGGTCAAACAAAGCCATCTTAGCATCTCCTAAAACACGTACCTTAGACCTCCCTAAACTTTCGACCAAGGCCTTTATAAAGCAAGCCCTGTCTGGGATGTTTTTATCAATCAATACTTTGTCAACCGCATTGCAGGCAGATATCTTGTCGGTTTTACTATTGACGATGACCTTTACCGCCATGGACATATCAGCCTCCGGTGCTACGTATACAAAGTTGTTGCCCCTACCACTGACAATTACAGGGCAGGTGGCGTGCTGTTTGACAAAATCAATGAGTTTTTCGCCCCCCCTGGGTACAATCAGGTCAATCTTCCGGTCTGGTTGCTGCAAAAATGCCTGGGTGGCTTCCCTGGTGAACTGAAGGTAGTCGATCCAGTTTGTAGTCAAGCCCTGAAGCGCCAGTGCCTGGTGCCACCAGGATACAATCTTTTGGTTGGAATGCAGGGATTCCTTACCGCCTTTTAACAGGATATGGTTCCCGGATTTAAAGGCTATACCCGCAGCTTCTACGGTAACATCAGGGCGGGATTCATAGATGATCATCACCGTTCCAAACGGGGCGGTCTTATTGCGTATTTCCAAGCCGTTTTCATGGTGAAAATGATACAATTCCCTTCCCAGTGGGTCTGGAGAAGCGATCAGTTGTTCCAAAGAAGTAATCATCCCGTCAATCTTTGGACTGTCTACCAGCAAGCGATCATACATGGCCTGGTCCTTACCGGTGTAACCTGCTATATCCTGCTGGTTGGCTTCCAATAGGGCTTGTCTTCCCCGGTCGATCAGGACCGCCATGGAACGCAACACCTCGTTTCGTTGTTCTATGCTCAGCAAAATACTCATGCGTTTAAAAGTTGTTGTAGCGCCCCGATGAATTGATCTATCTGGGCTGGTTGAATGTTTAGGGGCGGTAGGATCCGCAAAAGTTTTTTATCAATAGAACCTCCGGTGAAAATACAGTGGTCAAAGAGCAATGTCTTTCGCAGATTCGCCACTTCAAAATCAAAGGACAAACCAAGCATCAGGCCCCGGCCCTTTACCTCTTGGACCTTTGGCAATGTCCGCAGCCGCTCTATTAGGTACTGGTGCATCTCTTCCGTATGTTGCAACAACTTTTCAGCGACCATAATATCGAGTACGGAAATGGCCGCAGCGCAGGCGAGGTGGTTGCCGCCAAAAGTGGTTCCAAGTCTGCCGTGTCGGGCTTTGATATGTTCGGAAATCAGCACCCCTGCTATGGGGAAACCATTGCCCATACCTTTGGCAACAGTAATGATATCGGGTTGGATTCCATGGTGCTGGAAAGCAAAGAACTTACCGGTCCTGCCATAGCCAGATTGTATTTCATCGAGTATGAGTAATACCCCGTTTTCCCGGCATATTTTTTCAATTTCCTTAAAATTATTTTTCATTTTCCATAAACCGTTCCTTCCTTCCAGCACATGATGAACGGGATGATATATGTATTATGATATTATGTAGTCTCAATACACTCTACCATGTCGGTCGGCGCGTGGGATT
>JASMME010000289.1 GCA_030748365.1 Lutibacter sp. | reverse complement strand
GACTATCCGGAGCATCCAGCCTACCAAGGCACTTCAACGATCATCTTTACAAGAAAGTCGAAGAAGAATTCAAAGGACTCTTAGAGGAGTAAGGTGTACCTGCTTCAGAGACACCTAAAGAAATCGTATCATTATATACGTCCTCTTTATATACAAACAGGCCCATTAAAAACCACCATCCAGGCTTTCTTTTTTAAAAAAACAGTATTTTTAAACAATTAAAAGTGTTGGCTGTTTAACAAAACCGATGAAAGCACCTATAGGCCAAGCAGGTTTCCTATTTTATAAGAAATGAACATAAAAAAAACAATCTATACAGGTACGGCCCTCGCGTTGTTTCTGTATCTATCCCATACCTACCTTACCCAAGACTATCAAAGAGCGCCCGACACCATCTATACCAACGGGCATATCATAACCCTAGACAAACAACAGGCATTTGCAGAAGCCATGTATGTCAGGGAGGGGCTTATTGCTGAGATTGGCAGCGATGAATATATCAACAAGTTTATCACGGACAATACCAACACAGTAGACCTGCAGGGCGCCACCCTTATGCCTGGTTTTATCGATCCGCATACACACTTTTCAGTCAGTGTGTTTTTGTCATCAATGCACGATTTGTCCGGTTTTACACACCAATCAAATCAGGAGGTATGGGATTATTTTGAAAAGATTGTCAAAGAAAGCAACAAAGGAGAATGGATAGTTTGCAAAGGCATCGATCCGGTGCTGGTAAAAGACCTGCGCTTTCCAGACATGGCCTATTTAAACCGTATTGCGCCAGAGAACCCGGTCTTGATATTTAGCCAGAGCCTTCATAATTACTGGGCAAATTCCGCCGCCTTTGACATGGCGGGTATCACCAAGGACAGTCCCGATCCCTCCCCACACAGTTATTACGGCAAAGACGCCCAGGGAGCTTTGAATGGTTTGATTGTTGAACAAGCAGCCATCAAACCTTTTTTTGACCTGCTAAAAGAGGCGGTACTCCCCCCTGAAAAGCTGGGTGATATGGCTGATGAGGTGATGTCCGACTACGCGGAGAATGGCCATACGACCATTGTGTCTGCAGGGATTACAATCAATGATGACAAACCATTGGTATTGTTTAAGCACCTCTCAGCCGAGCAGCCAAGCATCATGGGAAGCCTCCTTGAGAAAATAGGGATGCTACCTCCCAGAAAACCCCGTCCGCGGCATTTTATCTATATGCGTCATGACCAGGCTGCGCTCTTGCCAGAAAAACCCCAAAAAGACCGTGATTTTTACAATATTATCGGCATCAAGCATTGGTATGACGGGTCACCCTATAGCGGAACCATGTACCTGCAAAAGCCTTACCTGAATTCCGAGCTTACCAGGCTAAAACTATCCTTGCCGGAAGGGCACCGGGGACATGCTTTGCGCACACAAGAAGCCTTTAAAAAATTTATCAGGGACTACCATGGCAAAGGCTGGCAAATTGCCGTCCATGTTCAGGGAGATGCCGCGGTCAAAGAAGTCTTGGACTGTTTTGAAGAACTGGACGATGTCCTGGATTATTCAGGGTCGAGACACCGCTTGGAACACTGCTTATTGCTTTCAAAGGACGACCTGCCCCGGATGAAAAAACTACATATAAGCCCCAGCTTTCATATCAACCACCTGTATTATTACGGAGAAGCATTGCGGTCTGAGCTCTTAGGTCCGGCAAGGGCTGCCAACATCTTTCCCCTGGCTTCTACAGCGGCGAGCGGCAGTATGTTTTCCCTACACGCTGACCAACCCATGTTTGAAAGCAAGCCCTTCCGCCTGATCCAAACTGCTGTGGAAAGAAAAACGATTTCAGGAAATCTTTTGGGAGCCACCGAACAAATATCGCTGATGGAAGCGCTCAAATCAATGACCCTGTACGCCGCTTGGCAAATAGGGATGGAAGACAAGATTGGCTCCTTGGAAAAAGGAAAATACGCCGATTTTATAATCCTTGATAGGAACCCCCTGGAAACACCCGTCCAGCAGCTGGAAGACATCCAGTGTGTACAGACATTTGTACATGGAAATCCGGTATACTGACCCTTAAGCACAGGCGTCTATCAGGCGCGCCAACCACTGCAGTCCTTAGCCTACAATTCCCAGTGCCTGGGTATTTTTCCAGCGTCCCCGGGTAAAGTCAGGAAATGCTTGTGGGGCACCTCCTTGCGCTATAGAGCGACCGCTCAGCGCTGTTACGGCACTCCAAAAACAACCCTCATAGACATTTTGATCGAGGGGCAATCCTTTTTGCAGGCATTCCAC
>JASMME010000288.1 GCA_030748365.1 Lutibacter sp. | reverse complement strand
ATATTGTCACCGCCCCAAATCCAGACATTTGGATGGTTCTTTTCAATTTCCGGCCAGAGTACATTGGTGAGATGCTGGTTGTTGCAGGAGCCGAAAGCAATGGTGAAATCACTGTTAAAATCATCAGCCCTCAGTGTTTCTGGGGCTGGTTGTTTGCAGCTGCCTATCAATATTGGCAAGCACAGCAGTCTGATGAGGTACTTCATAAAGGTTTTGTTTATTTGTTATTATTCTACGATAATCTACCCAAATTTAGATTGATCCTTTAAGGAAATTTTAACAAATATACGACCCTAATCACAATATGAGTAGCTTAATAAATTGTATATTCGCAGCATATGAATAAAAAAGATATTGATGCGGTCAAACAACTACTTTCGAGTCCGCAGAACATAGTAGTTATTCCCCACCGAAACCCTGACGGTGATGCTATGGGGGCGAGTTTGGCCATGTATCATTACCTAGAGGCAATTGGTCACCGTGTTACCGTGGTGGCACCGAATGACTACCCCGATTTTCTTAAATGGTTGCCTGGTTCCAAGTGTGTCCGAAAATTTGATATGCAGAACCGGCAATCAAAGGAGGCTATTGACTTGGCAAACCTCATTTTCCTGATGGATTTCAACGCCTTACACAGGGTAGGGTCCGATATGGAGCAGACACTGAGCCAATACATTGGTACCTACGTGATGATTGATCACCACCAGCAACCCGAGGATGTGGCTACCTATCTTTTTTCCGATCCTGCCATACCGGCTACTTGTCAGATGGTGTATCAGTTACTGGATGCCATGGATGAACTTGATAGGATTGGCCCGGAGATAGCCACCTGCTTGTATACGGGCATTATGACAGATACAGGTTCTTTTCGTTTTCCTTCTACCACAAGCGGTACCCATGCGATCATTGCAGATTTGATTGACCGGGGAGCCGACAATGCAGCAATCCATCAACAGGTATACGACACCCAAACCTATGAAAGGCTTCAGTTATTGGGCTGCGCTCTTAAAAACATGGTCCTGGTTGACACGTTAAAAACGGCTTATGTCACATTGACCCAGCAGGAGTTGGATGAATACAATTATCAAAAAGGAGATACAGAGGGTATTGTAAACTATGCCCTATCGCTACGGGGAATCATCTTTGCGGCCATCTTTATTGAAGATGCAGAGCAGCAGCTTGTAAAAATATCTTTTAGGTCCAAAGGAAGTTTTTCCGTAAATACTTTTGCGAGAAATCATTTCAACGGTGGCGGGCATGACAATGCTGCTGGAGGAAAATCCATTCTTCCCTTAGATACCACGGTGTCGAAGTTTCTAAACCTCCTGCCATCTTACAAAGATGCCTTGTTGCATTCGCTTAAATTAAAACGCCCTAGTTAAGTTGGTCCAGTGATAGATAAAACAAAAAGTAAGAAATGTAAGCCATTGAAATACCGTTTTTTATATATCGTTATTGTCTGTGTATTACTTTCCTGTGAGCCCCAGCCCCCCAGAAGGCCTGTCCTACAGAAAAGCCACAGCTTTTTAGACCAAACCATCGCCCTTAATAAGGCCTTGTTGCTACAAGAAACGGCTTTGATTAAAGCCTATATGGAGAAGGATTCTTTAAATGAATATAGCAGTTCACCCCATGGATTTTGGTACAAGTACGAGCGGAAGGGGGCTGCCAATTACACCCCGGGATCTGGCGATAAAGTCTTTTATACCTACGAGGTGTTTTCACTGGAAAATCAGGTTCTTTATACCCAGACAGACATAGGCGCACAGGCTTATCTGGTAGACAAACAAGATTTGTTGCCCGGGTTGGCCAATGGTCTGAAGTTGATGCATGCTGGTGATAAAGTAAGTTTTTTGTTTCCCTCACACAGCCTCTATGCGTCTGCAGGTGACCAACATAAAATAGCGAGAAATCAACCCTTACAAATAACAATTCAATTAAATCAAATACTTAAAAAAAATGAAAGTAATTAAGATCTTAATGGCAGGTTCCCTTGTATTATCAATGGCTGCTTGCAACAATACAGGCCTCACAAAAAATACATTGGATACTGCTGTTGACTCCGCCAGTTATGCCCTAGGAATGGATATGGGTCTAAAAATAAAGGCCAACTTTGAAGACATGAATACCGCCTTGTTTGCGCGGGGTCTTAACAATGCAATAGATTCTACCGATTTTTTGATTGAAAACGAAGAAATACCAATGATTTTACAGGCCTTTTTTCAACAAAGGCAAGAAGAGAAAATGGCTGAAGAACAGGCCAAGGCACTCCAAAAAGCAGAAGCGGA
>JASMME010000287.1 GCA_030748365.1 Lutibacter sp. | reverse complement strand
GTGGGGATGTACAAATAAGCAGTACCGGAGATTACGCACTGCATGCTATTGGTGATAGTTTTGTCGCCAATACCATCACCGCTTACCGAGACCAAAGTGGAGACCATGCAATGTTTTTAGGTCGTGCTGCCCGCGGAAGTATTGCCAGCCCTACTGCCATTCAAAGTGGAGATCGTATGTTGACAATCTCGGCAAGAGGCTATACCGGAAGTGGTTTCAGCACTGGGAGTACTATTGCGTTTGAAACCTCAGAAAATTGGTCTGGCACTAATCAAGGAAGCCTCATTGATTTTATAACAACACAAAATGGCACGACTAACAGCGGTGTCAGAATGAGAATTGACAAAAATGGTAACGTAGGGATTGGAACTACAGACCCATCCAGTAAACTACAGGTTAACGGAACTGTTACAGCTACTACGTTCTCAGGAAACTTTAACTTAACGACTGCCTTGGATGTCGATAAAGACGGTACTAATGAAACCACCATAGAAGCAGCGATTATCGCCTTGGCTAGTAAACTGATTCCTGCGGGTACGATTATTATGTCGGGGAGAAGTACCGCCCCAACGGGCTACCTGCTATGCAACGGCGCCACCGTCAGCCGGACCACTTATAGCGATTTATATACTGCGATAGGCGATGCCTTTGGAGAAGGAGACGGCTCGGGTACTTTCCACCTACCCGATATGCGGGGGCGTTTTGCCAGGGGCGTAGATGGCGGCGCCGGGAATGATCCAGACCGCGCCTCCAGAACCGCCAGCAACACAGGCGGCAATACCAGCGACAGTGTAGGGTCTTTACAAGCCGATGAACTAAAAAGCCATAAGCACTCGCTAAACTACCCAAACGAGCAGGATGAAGCTCAAGGCTTCCCAGCCGAAAGCTTTGATGCGGTGTGGGCTTCTGATAGAGACAGTGCCTCGGGCAGTGATGCGGTCGGCAATACAGGCGGCAATGAAACCCGCCCTAAAAACGTCAATCTCAATTATTTTATCAAGTATTAAATAGGGCAATTCCTTAGGCCGTAAAAATCCCTAGAGAAAAACACCCTTTTTATCACCTTCTCATGGGTGTGTAAAAAAAGGTTATGAAAAAATAGTTGCTTTACGCATGTTTCTCTTGTTCTTGTTGTCTTGATAAAACGAAGCAACAAATCAAAAAAGAAACGACTTTACTGTCCTACAGCTTGATAAAGCCTTCCTAGTATAAAGTTAACAATCGTCAATTTATTTCATTGAAATTATGTATAAAACCATCAGTAATGACCGTAGATATTCTTCTACGACAATGCCCTTTTACAAGGTATCATAAAAACCTGAAACACCTAATAAATAGGCCTAGAAAAGCTTGTTTACAACTTCTTTACAACTTGGCCAAGCCAATAAACAATCGGCAGTAGCAATTCTAATTTTTTAAGTAAATTTGCACTTTCTGTCTATACCCTAATAGTTACGATATGATCCATTTCTTCGGAGAGGCCTCAAAAACTGTTTTTGCCGTTCAATCCTCTGGCATCCTTTCAAAAAAAACCCTACAAAAATTGACCTGGCTTTTCGGCCGACAAGAAAGAATTGCTGAAACAACGGTGGAAGGTTGCTTTATAGGGCCACGGGCCGCCATGGTTACTCCCTGGAGCACCAATGCTGTAGAAATAACCCAAAACATGGGCATCGAAGGAATTGAAAGAATCGAAACCTTTACGGCTGCCGATGCATCAAGCGATTTCGACCCGATGATTTTTCAGAAATACCCTAACATCTCACAGACTGTTTTTACCTTGGACATCACTCCGGAAGAAATTATGGCGGTGGAAGACATTGCTGCGTACAACCAGCGTGAGGGCCTGGCATTAAACCATGAGGAGATCGATTATTTACACGCTTTAAGTAAACGATTGGGAAGAAAGTTAACCGATGCGGAGGTTTTTGGTTTTTCACAGGTGAATTCGGAACATTGCAGACATAAGATATTCAACGGACAATTTATCATCGATGGCAAAGCCATGCCTGATTCCTTGTTCAAACTGATCAAGAAAACCGCCAAGGCCAACCCAAATACCATTGTCTCTGCCTATAAGGATAACGTCGCTTTTTTAGCAGGACCAACCGTCTCTCAATTTGCTCCCAAGTCCGCTGATAAACCTGACTTCTACGAAGAAAAAGACTTTTCATCTGTCATTTCCTTAAAAGCAGAAACCCATAATTTTCCCACTACTGTAGAACCTTTTAACGGTGCCGCTACCGGTTCCGGTGGGGAAATCAGGGACCGATTGGCCGGTGGAAAAGGATCCCT
>JASMME010000286.1 GCA_030748365.1 Lutibacter sp. | reverse complement strand
CCCCGAAAACAGTGACAAAACTGTTGTCACTGAAAACCGTTACATAAAAAAGCCATTTTGATAAATCAAAATGGCTTTTATGCACTAACTATACTAAGATTATGGGGCTACCGCAACCTATCCACAGATTTTACGAGCGCTTCATCTCGTTTAATCGCCCTATTGGCCATACTGACAAACAGGATGTTTAACACGGGGATGAACAAGCCAATACCTTTCTCAGAGATGTTACTCTCTCCAGATAAATTTAGCGAAAAGTACACGAATATTCCCAATAAAATAAGGTTTATCAAAAGAACGAACCTGCCTATAATGAACTGACGAAGCCTCTTTTTATAAGAGAGAACAGCCGCCAGGGCTAACAAGGCCGACAGTAAAAACAAAACAGCCACCAATGTAAGCAGGGTATTTCCAGAACCAAAGGAGTCGAACAGATAAAAAGCGGTTCCCTGTTGAAGTGACTGAAAGTTCACTGAAAAAGCCAGGCCTCCTGATAGCAACATGGCTACGACCAGGTAAACCGTTTGAATCCGCTGTATCATACTTCCTTAAATTCCTCACAAAATTACACTTTATTTTAAAGATATAAAACAAAGGTTATAAAAAATAAATTACTATATTTGCACCATACTACACAATAGTAGCTAATAACTACGGCTAAAAATAGTTCAACACTACCGGATTTTAATCTCGATAATTCTATTCAGAATTCACCAAATTATATCATTATTATACCATTCACATTAATTACCCTTAATCGTAATGTTTGAAATTACCCAATTAAAGGCTAAAACGCTTGAAGAGTTAAAAGAAATTGCCAAAAGTATAGGCGCCAAAAAATTCAGTCAATTAAAAAAACTGGACCTGGTTTACTTAATTTTGGACGTACAGGCTGCCGCACCAACACAGAAAAGTCATTCGGCAACCAACAATCAACAGGAGGATAAGCCCAAACGCAAAAGAATTGCAAAGAAACACCCCCATAACAAAGGGGAGAATAAGCGCCCTCAAAAGGACCGGCAACAGGAAGACAATTCCGTTTCTAAAAACCTACCAACTCCCCCTGAGAAGGAGGCTGTAAAAGAAGCGGCTACTCCGCCTGCAAACACAGAAGCCAAGACGAAGAGAAACGCGCCTGAGCAGGAAAAAACACACAAACGGAACTCGGAGCAAACACCCCAGCAAAAACAACAAAAAACCCAACATAAAAACCAGCACCAACATCCCAAAAATAAGGCCAACGACGCCCATAAAGGGGCCGGTCGCAAAAACGGCAACCGCTACCGGGATCCTGATTACGAGTTTGATGGTATCATCGAAAGCGAAGGTGTTCTGGAAATGATGCCGGATGGCTATGGTTTTTTACGGTCTTCCGATTATAACTACCTTTCTTCTCCCGACGATATTTACCTGTCACAGTCACAAATCAAATTGTTTGGTCTAAAGACCGGAGACACCGTAAAAGGAGTGGTAAGACCGCCCAAAGAAGGGGAAAAATATTTTCCACTTATCCGTGTATCAAAAATAAACGGCCTATCGCCAAATGTGGTAAGGGACCGTGTCTCTTTCGAACACCTAACGCCTTTATTTCCCCAAGAGAAATTTAATTTGGCCGGGGTATCAAGCACGCTCTCAACAAGAATCATTGACCTGTTCTCTCCCATTGGGAAAGGACAAAGGGGGATGATTGTTTCCCAACCAAAAACGGGTAAAACCATGTTGTTGAAAGATGTGGCAAATTCCATTGCTGCCAACCACCCTGAAGTATACCAGATCATCCTGCTGATTGATGAAAGACCTGAAGAGGTGACCGATATGCAACGAAGTGTTAAAGGAGAAGTTATTGCTTCTACCTTTGATGAACCTGCAGAAAAACATGTACGGGTTGCCAATATCGTATTGGAGAAAGCGAAGCGCCTGGTGGAATGTGGACATGACGTGGTCATCCTATTGGATTCCATCACAAGGCTGGCCAGGGCCTATAATACTGTAGCCCCTGCTTCCGGAAAAATCCTATCAGGTGGTATTGACTCCAATGCACTCCACAAACCAAAGCGTTTTTTCGGAGCGGCAAGAAACATCGAAAATGGAGGCTCACTGTCTATCATTGCTACGGCACTGACAGAAACAGGCTCTAAAATGGATGAGGTTATCTTTGAAGAGTTCAAAGGAACGGGCAATATGGAGTTAATCCTAGATCGGTCTATCTCTGACCAGCGGTTGTTCCCTGCAATTAATCTAGCTGCGTCAGGGACGCGTAAGGAAGATTTGTTGCTTTCGCCAGCCGAATGTAAGACCGTCACTG
>JASMME010000285.1 GCA_030748365.1 Lutibacter sp. | reverse complement strand
ACAGTGTTCCCGCTTCCAGGTGTTGTCGGATATGGTATGCACAGCTCACCGGGACATCGGCATCATCAGTATCGTGAATGACCAAGGTAGGAATTTTTACCGAACCTGCTGCTATATGACTACTGTATTGGTTAATGTCTTCTCCATATTTTTGTAGAAAATAAGCTTCCATCTTTTTAACCATTGATGGTTTGAGGGCTAATTTTGCTACAAAATTTTTGAGTATATCTGAAATGCGATCACCCGATCCTATACAGACCGATCGCTGTACCTGGAGTCCCTGTTGCAGACTGTTTAACAAGCTCATGCCTCCCAGGGAATGACCAATGGCAAGTTCAAAAGGACCGTATGTTTTTTCCAGTAAAAGGATGGTTGCGATAAATTCGGTCATCATTGTGGTGCGGCCGGGCGATTTGCCATGAGCCGGTGCATCAAAACTAACCGTCATAAAGCCTTGTTCAACCAGTTTGTCTGCAATTTTGTGCAGTTGTGTGCCCCTCCCTGCCCATCCGTGGACCAGCAGTGCTTTTTTCTTTGCGTTTCCATAAATGTACACCACCACTTCTTTCCCAGTTTCAGGTACCAAACAACGGATTTTACGGGCATTTTTTGCCATTTTTTTTTCAGATTCCGGTAGGGAGTAGCGGATGGGGCTTTTAAATAAGGTCACGGCAAAACGGGTCGCCAGGTACTGAGAGACAGTCTCCAGCACCTTGGCGGTTCTCAGTATCCATATTGGAATTTCATTCAATGGATTTACAGCATTGTTTTTTTCTTTTACAACAGGCATAGCAACAAGTATTAAGCTGCAAATATAGGTTTTGTATTCCAATGATGGAAGTTAAAAAAAAAAGGTTTTTTCTAAGTGTTTCATTTCTTTACTGCCGAACTGGTCTACTCGGAAAAATATCTTATATTGAAACCTCTTAATAGTATTTTAGTACGAGATATGTTGATAAAAGGCAATCGAAAAGTAATCAATGCCTGGGCATTTTATGACTGGGCTAATTCTGTATATTCATTGGTAATCAGTACCGCTATTTTTCCCATCTATTACACCAGTATGACCCAGTCTTTTGCTAGTGAGACCGGGATGATCTCTTTTCTGGGCACCCAATGGCATCCTACCACCCTCTACGATTATACACTGTCCCTTTCCTTCTTAATTGTGGCCTTTATTTCTCCGATTTTATCGGGAATTGCTGATTATACCGGCAATAAATTAAAATTTCTAAAGGCATTTTGTTTATTAGGTTCCCTGTCGGTCATGGCCTTGTACTTTTTTGACGGCCCTGACACCCTGTGGGTTGGGCTTGTTTTTACCATCCTGGCCAGTATCGGTTTTTGGGGCAGTATTGTTTTTTACAATGCCTATTTGCCAGAGGTAGCCCATCCCGAAGACCAGGACCGGGTCAGTGCCAAAGGTTTTATGGTTGGTTATGCAGGATCGGTTCTTCTTCTTTTGATTTGTTTGATAATGGTCAACAAACCGGCGCTCTTTGGGCTCTCGGATGCGGCCTTTGCTACCAGGCTCACCTTTTTGCTTACAGGTCTCTGGTGGTTGGGATTTGCCCAAATTACCTATCGCAGGCTTCCCAACAATGTATACGACAGAAAGCCCCAGCGTGATTATATCTGGAAGGGGCTACATGAACTAAGTGTTATTGCCCGTGAACTGAAGGCTTATCCGCAGCTAAGGATTTTCCTCTACGCTTTTTTTACCTTTAGTGTGGGGGTACAGACCATCATACTGATGGCTGGTATTTTCGGAAGTAAGGAACTACAGCTGCCCACCATTGACCTGATAGCGGTTATTTTGGTGGTACAACTCGTGGCGATAATCGGAGCCTTTGTATTTTCCAGGCTATCTAAAAAAATAGGGAATTTGGCCACTCTGAAAATAACGGTATCTATTTGGGGCATCGTTTGTTTGGTGGGCTTTTTACTGGATAAGGACCAGCCCAATATCCAGCTGTATTTTTACATTCTGGGAGGCTTGATAGGCCTGGTGATGGGTGCGATTCAATCCCTGTCCCGTTCCACATACTCTAAAATGTTGCCCGAGACCACTGACCACGCTACCTATTTTAGTTTCTATGATGTTACTGAGAAAGTAGCCATTGTGTTGGGAATGTTTGTATTTGGCCTGTTAAATGCCCTAACTGGCTCTATGCAGTGGAGTGTCTTTTGCCTAGCCCTTTTCTTTGTAGTTTCTTTTGTCTTGCTGAGTTTTGTTCAAAAAACAGCCCATGTACGATAAAATAGCAAAGACGATTGATTAGACTATCTACTTAAAAAATAAGGGGATACCCTGCT
>JASMME010000284.1 GCA_030748365.1 Lutibacter sp. | reverse complement strand
AGCAACACTTTGGATTTACCTATATCTTTATTTCCCATGATTTGTCAGTGGTCAAATATATGTCAGATCAGTTGCTGGTCATGAACGAGGGGAAGATTGCGGAAATCGGTGATGCAGACGCGATTTACGAGGCACCAGCATCACCGTATACACAGGCGCTGATTGATGCCATTCCCAAGGGAATATAACACCAATAAATTGTATATTGCGCCTTACAACAATCCCTAACTTCCAGTTAGGTTGTAGTTTTCAAACGCTTGTCATATCTAAAAAAGACGTTACATGAAGGGTTTTTCCAAGCTGCTCTTAGTCATCTTATCAATGTTCAGTGCCTGCAGCACGATTAAAAAGACCACCGACGCTACTGAAATTGCCAGACTGTCTACAAGGAAAATTATTCAACAGCATTACCAAAAAGATTTTGATCGCCAAACCCTGACCGCCAAAATGACGGCTAGCTATAGAGGGGCTAAAAGCAATGCAGCGGCAACGATTCGACTTCGTATAAAAAAAAATGAGGTCATTTGGATGAGCGCTTCCAAACTGGGCATTCCCTTTGCAAAAATCAAAATCACCCCAAAGGGAGTTCAGTATTATGAAAAATTGCAGAAAAGATATTTTGAAGGTGATTTTTCCTTGCTGAGTAACTGGCTGGGCACTGATCTCAATTTTCAAAAAGTACAAAATCTCCTGTTGGGACAGGCAGTATGGGATCTTACAAAAGGAAGGTATACTTCCGCCATTAAGGATGGGCAGTACCAACTAGCTCCCAGGAAAAATGACAGGCTGTTCTCTCTTCTGTACTTATTCGACCCAGGGCATTTCAAACTAAACCGTCAGGAGATACGTTCCCTGTCAACGAATCAGCACTTTTCGATCTCCTATGCAAATTACCGGATGATACAAGGACTGGCCTTTCCCGGAAGCATGACCCTAATTGCTACTGAGCGGAGACGACGAACTACGGTGACGATTACCTACCGATCAGTGGCATTTAACCAAGCTGTAAGGTTTCCTTTCTCCATTCCAAAAGGCTATCAAAAAATCCGATTAGACTGATGCGTTTATGTATAAAATACCTATTGTGCTCTCTGTTGATCCTTACAACGGTACAGACCCGGGCGCAAAAAACAAAGAGACAGCGTCTGGAGGCACGCAGGGTTCAGCTGCAAAAGGACAAAGTCTATATCAATGCACTGCTTTCAAACAACCGGCGAAAAGAAAAGAATTTGTTGAGCGACCTAAAAGACATCGCTGATAAAATAAGCATCAACAAAGCCCTTATTACTGCCATTACCCAGGAATCTAAAGAACTGGGAAATGATATATATCGCAACCAGTTGGAGATCAATCAGCGCACCCGCGACCTGGCCTTGTTAAAAGAGGATTATGCTGATAGGATCTTTCAATCCTATAAGAGTCGGTCACAAAACAACCGACTGATGTTTTTGCTTTCTTCCAAGCATTTTTTACAGGCCTATAAACGCTTTCAGTATATGAAACAGTACAATGCCTTCCGTAAAAAACAGGGAGAAGCCATTGTTGAGAAGACCCTTGAACTGCAGAGGATGACAGACTCATTGCAAGTGAAGAAAGGCCAAAAACAAGACTTGCTACAGGAAAAAAAAGCCACCCAGACAAGTGTTGAAAAGGCGCAAAAAAATCAGCAGGACCTGTTGCGTAAGGTCAAGCGAAAGGAAAGCAAGTACAAGAAACAGATACAAGGCTTTATAAAAGAGGAAAGGCGTATCAACAAACAGATTGATAAAATTATCCGGGAAGCGATTGCCGCATCAAATAAAAAATCCGGCAATACCTCTACAAACACCTTTGTCCTGACAGCTGAGGCGAAAGCCCTGGCCTCAAAGTTTACATCCAATAAGGGAAAGTTGCCCTGGCCGGTAGAAAAGGGTTATGTGTCTATGTTTTACGGAAAACAGCGACATCCTGTGGTTAGGTCTGCAACCATACAGAGCAACGGTGTAAGGATTACCACTCATAAGAGTAGCGAAGCGCGGGCTGTTTTCAACGGTACGGTACTGGCAGTACAGGTCATCCCTGGGAATAAAAAAGCGGTGCTGATCCAACATGGAAATTATATCACGGTCTATAAAAACCTGGCTGCTGTATACGTAACCCAAGGAGAAAAAGTCCTTACCAAACAGGCTTTGGGAACGGTGTTTACAGACAAAATTACAGGAAAGACCATTTTGGGCTTTATGCTTACCAACAACTCGCGAACAGAAAACCCCGTTCACTGGATCTACAAGATGTAAGCCAGGGAATTATTTACTGACAAAAAATCCTATTTAATAGCTTTTAAAC
>JASMME010000283.1 GCA_030748365.1 Lutibacter sp. | reverse complement strand
CATCTGAACCTTCAGTAGCCGTACCAAAGGCATCTGCAGGATCTGTGTTTTGCTGGGAGTTCATCTTTGACTGAAATTCACCTGAAAAACCATCGTCAAGATTGCTGAATTGCGCCAAATGACCGGTAAATTTAAGTCGGATATTATCCAGACCACCGTTCCTGTGTTTGGCCACGATAAATTCAGCCTGTCCTTCACAAGGACTGCGTTCTTCATCGTCCCACTCTGTCTGTCCATAATATTCAGGACGGTAAATAAACGATACGATGTCAGCATCCTGTTCTATAGCACCAGACTCACGTAGGTCAGACAATAAGGGTCTTTTGCTACCACCACGGGTCTCTACTGCCCTGGACAACTGTGACAGGGCAATCACCGGTATGTTCAACTCCTTGGCCAGGGCCTTTAGGTTTCTAGAAATACTGGAAATCTCCTGCTCCCGGTTCCCACCTTTTTGTGAGGTTCCGGCCGTCATCAACTGCAAATAATCGATGATAATGATCTTGATACCATGTTGGGACGCCAGTCTTCGCGCCTTGGCTCGTAGGTCAAAAATAGACAAGGAGGGCGTATCATCAATAAATATAGGTGCTTTGGACAGGTTCTTTACCTTTACGTTTAGTTGTTCCCATTCGTGGCGTTCCAGCGAGCCTTTACGCAATTTGCCAGAAGAAATACCCGTTTCACTCGATATCATACGGGTAATAAGCTGAACTGAGGACATCTCCAGTGAAAAAATAGCCACGGGATCTCCAAAATTGATGGCCATGTTTTTGGCCATAGACATTACAAAGGCCGTTTTACCCATCCCAGGACGTGCTGCGATGATGACCAAATCGGAAGGTTGCCAACCTGAGGTCAATTCATCGAGGCGGCTAAAGCCAGTGGCAATCCCACTCATTCCCTGTTTATTGGAAATTTCCTGTATTTTTTTAATCGCCTGGTCGACCAGCCCTTCTGCGGTTTCCGAACCTTTTTTAAGATTTCCTTGGGTAACATCAAACAATTTGGTTTCTGCATGGTCGAGCAGGTCAAAAACGTCCACCGTTTCATCATAGGCCTCCTCAATGATCTCCGAAGAGATTGATATCAAACTTCGTTGGATGAATTTCTGCAGTATGATACGTGCATGAAATTCAATATGGGCAGAGGAAGATACTTTTTGGGTAAGGTTTACCAAGTAAAAATCACCGCCAGCTGCTTCCAGGTCTCCGCTATTCCGCAGCTGGTTGGAAACGGACAACAAGTCTATGGGTTCCGCATTCTGAAACAGGCTGAAAATGGCTTGATAAATCAACTGATGAGATTCTTTATAGAAAACCTCATTGTGTAAGATGTCAATGACATCATCAACCCCTTTCTTATCAATCATCATGGCGCCTAAAACAGCTTCCTCAAGCTCTATAACCTGTGGTGGTATTTTGCCTTTTTCCAGATGAATAACGGCTTGTTTCTTGGGTTTTTTAGGACTGACTGGCTGTAAATTTTTCACGAATTAAGAAATACTTTTTGTATGAAATACCTTATTTTATGCTGTAAAAACTACCTCAAAGATACGGTCATTTCCTTAAAAATAGCCAAAAAACCAATCTTAGAGAGAAAAAAGAACCCTAAGACTCTTCTTGTTTGAAACAAAGGTACTTCTTATAGGCAAATGACCATCATTTAGTTTTACACATTATCTGTTGAAAAGTGAATCGTTTGTTAATAACTATCCTACCGATATTAATTCGTATTTTTAGGGCTTGGTTCAGCAAAAAACATACAAGTTACTGAGTATCTTTTTACCCTTACAATGCTTTGTCTACTGGCTTTTCAGTCAGCAGCCCGAATGGGTAGAATCCTTTTTTTCAAATGGCAGCTATCGGCTCTCTTCATCGGCCTCACACCTTTTGCTTGGCTGGTTGCCTTTTTCCCTGGGCGATCTGCTATACACATGGGCGGCTATTTTATTTTTAAGGGGCTGCTATCAATGTTGGTCAGGACATTTGAGACCTGTGGAAGCTTTGTACAAATTTACAGGCATCGCCTCTGTAGTGTATTGCTTGTTTCACCTCTCCTGGGGACTCAATTACCACCGCTTGCCACTGACAGAGAAACTCTCTCTAAACAAAGAACCGCTGACAGTATCGGCATTACTTGGTCTTACGGAACCCCTGATTACTGAGGTCAACCGCTTACAAAGAGCGCTATCTGAGGTAGATACCCTGGAAACGCCTTGTGCGATGAGCAAAGCAGACATGATGGAACAGGCAGTTAGCAGCTATGCCTCCTTGTCTGAGAAACACCCACAGTTTTCCTATCCTTACCCTTCCTTAAAAGGGTCTCTTT
>JASMME010000282.1 GCA_030748365.1 Lutibacter sp. | reverse complement strand
GTTAAATCCAAAGTGTTGCTTTAGGTCGTTTAACAGGTTCAGTACCTGTGCCTGTACAGACACGTCCAGGGCAGCGACTGATTCATCACAAATAAGTAGCTTGGGCTGAAGAGCGATGGCACGGGCAATGCTGATCCGCTGCCGTTGCCCACCGGAAAATTCATGTGGATAACGGTGAAAATGTGCTGGTTGCAGTCCTACCTGTTCTAGGAGTTTATAGACATATGCTTTGCGTTCCTCGCGATTGGAGAGAATGCCGTGTACCCTCATAGGGTCCATAATGGCCTTGCCGATGGTAATTCTTGGGTTTAGGGAAGAGAATGGATCCTGGAAGATGATTTGTACTTCCCTTCTGAAATCCTTCAGGGCCTTGTTGGAAAGCGTACTGATGTCTTTTTGCCGGTAGAACAACTGCCCTGCAGTAGCCTTTTCAAGATGTAAGATGGTTCTTCCTAAGGTGGTCTTTCCGCAACCAGATTCGCCTACCAACCCCAGGGTCTCACCTTCATACAGGGAAAAAGAGACTCCATCAACCGCTTTGACACAATCTTTTTTGCCAAATAAAAATCGCTGACCTGTCTTAAAATACGTAGCTAGGTTTTTGATGACCAATAAGGGTTCTTTGGCATAGATTTTTTGATGAAATGCCTGTCGCTCTTCCGTTGTATATACCTCGGTTTGAATTTGCTCGTTCATAAAATCCGCCACTGTAGGTAATCTTTTAAGGCGCTCTTCCAAACCAGGTCTGGCGTTCATAAGGGCTTTGGTATAAGGATTTTTCGGTTGGGTGAAGACCTGGGAGGTATCCCCCTGTTCCACCAAGTCACCTTGGTGCATGACCAGGATACGGTCAGCTATTTCAGCTACCAGGGCCAAGTCATGTGAAATAAAAAGAATGGCCATCCCGGTTTCTTCCTGCAAAGACTTTAGCAATACGATTAACTCCTTTTGCACGGTAACATCCAGGGCAGTCGTGGGTTCATCGGCAATCAACACTTCAGGTTTACAGGCAATGGCCATGGCAATCATAACCCGCTGTTTTTGTCCTCCGGAAAGTTGGTGAGGATATTGCTTATAAAGCCGTTCCGGCCTGGGAAGTTTGACCCTTCTAAAAAGATCGATTACCCGTTCCTTGGCCCTTCTCTTGGTAATTTTTTCATGGCGCATCAATACTTCAAGTACTTGAAATCCGCAGCCCAAGCTCGGATTCAGCGAACTCATGGGTTCCTGAAAGATCATGGAAATGCGCTTGCCCCTGATAGATTGCCATCCCTTCTCGGAAATTGCGGACAACGCTTTGTCATTGAACAAGACCTCTCCAGATACTTTTGCTCCTTTGGGTGTGAGGCCCATCAGCGCCAGCGACGCCATGGATTTACCACTACCCGACTCGCCTACAAGACCGAGTATTTCCCCCTTCTTTAGGGAAAAAGAAATCGATTTTACGACCACCGTTTCCTGTGGGGCGTTTCCAAAAGAAACGCTCAGTTTATGTACAACTATGATAGGCTCCATTGACAATGCTTTCTCAAAAGTAATACATTCGGAGAAATTAGGCTTCCCATCCTTGTCTGAAATACTTTTTTATGTAGGTTTGCTAAAATTTCCAGTCCTGTGAATTACCTGTCCATAGAAAATATCTCAAAAGCATTTGGAGAACGATCCCTTTTTGAAGGGGTGTCATTTGGGATCAACAAAGATCAAAAGATCGCCTTTATAGCCAGAAATGGTGCCGGTAAAACCTCCATGCTGGATATCATGGCAGGGCGAGAACTTCCCGATGACGGCCAGGTGATATCACGGAAGGGTCTTAGCCTTGGCTACCTGTCTCAGGAAGAAAAATTGCCAGTAGATAAAACCATTGAGGAAGTTATCTTCCAATCGGAAAACCCGGTTTTAAAAGTCATTGAAGCCTACGAAAAAGCCCTTGAGAATCCTTCCGATCAAGCGGGCTATCAACAGGCCTTTGAACAGATGGAACAACACCAGGCCTGGGATTTTGAAACCCGCTATAAGCAGGTGCTGTTTAAATTGAAATTGGAAGACCTCGGACAACGGGTAGGCACTTTGTCGGGTGGGCAGCGCAAACGCCTCTCACTGGCAGTAATCCTAGTCCAAAAACCCGACGTACTTATACTGGACGAGCCAACCAATCATTTAGACCTGGAAATGATCGAATGGCTGGAAGGCTATTTAACCCAAGAAAAAACAACCCTTTTCATGGTAACACATGATCGCTATTTTTTAGAGCGTGTTTGTAATGAAATCATAGAATTGTTCAACTAAACCAACTAATTTAGGTATGAAGTGTAATGGCAACGCCGTAGTGCTCAACTC
>JASMME010000281.1 GCA_030748365.1 Lutibacter sp. | reverse complement strand
AAACAAATATAACCACTTCATTATTAATGATTGAGAAGCTTGCTATGGGGATAGGATGCCGCTGTTTACTTGTATAAAAAGCCTGAAACTTGCAATCTGGGGAGGGCAAACGCAGGCCCTACAGAAGAACTGTTACAATATCAGGGGGAAGCCCAGATTGGCCAATTGCTGTACAACCGTTCTGCGCTTTAGTTTAAGCGGTAGACCTTTCTATAGACCTCTCCGTTAAAGAGCTGGTCTATCATGGCTTCGTGCTTATCGGCCCAGGCCTGGTAATCGGGGTGTTCATGGATGCGTTGGTAAACCAAGTCATTGGGCCAGGTACTCTCCAGTACATACTGGTATGACTGAGTGGCAATGGGATTCTTTACCTTGAGGATACGATAACGAATGTCGGGATATCCCAAACGGTGAATGACCTGATTGAGCCCTTCGAAATAGGCCAATACATCTGCTTCTGACAGTTGCTTAATATCCATAAAGTGAATGCTTTTTCTTTCTTCAGCTATCCCGCCAGACAAACGCAATTGCTCGGTGTCTATTAGAACGTATTCTCCGATCACAGAACGGCCATCTTCACCTATGACAAAGGAAACGTTTAGCGGTACCCTGCGAACATCCCCTGGATTGTAACGGTTGGTCGCCACGATTTCGCCCCATAGCTCCACATAGCGTTTGCCTTCCTTATTAGACCACTCTAGCCATTCCTCATGCTTCCCTCTTGTAAGCAGGAAGTGTTGGTGGTTTATCTTGTGTACCGCAATGATATCATCCACCTTAATGTCCGCATCCTCCCATTGGTTGTGTTTAAACCAGGCGCCTTCCGCAAACTTTGACCGGTAGGTGTCCCAGTCTTGCTCATAAAAAGCAGCCACAATACTGTTACAGTAACGAATGTTTTCACTGTCATCGGGGTAGAAAACCCTGTTTGTATCACATTGGGTAAAGGCCAGTAAAAGGAAACCGGCAATCATATAATTTTTGAGTGTAGCATTCATAGTTTTGGTATTAAAATTGGTTGATTTTGAAGGCTATAAACGGGGCCGTAGGCTAATAACTGAATCTGCCCCATATTTACAAGGTAAAGGTAGTAGATAACAGCAGGCTGGCCTTTAAGAATTTGACCCAATCCTTTAACTTTTATAAAAAAAGTTTAAAGAATCCTTTTCGGGCGCGTATGGTGGAGGGGGGCTACAAGAGAAACGAGCAGGTAATAGTTAACAACAGGGCGGTATAAATGTTCTTTTGCATAAGGGTGGTTTATTTTCCGGACAATCCATAAAAGAAAAAGTTAGTCATATCCACGATCATGGCTTCCTGACTGGGGTACAGGGCCCTCATTTCGGGTGTATAGGCCAGCTGATTGATCTCTTTCATCAACAACAAGAGCATTTCGATGTTCACCTCTGGACGGACGGCTCCCTGGGCCTGGGCCTGTTGAAAAAAGTCGCGGGTAAGCGCCAATGACAAGTGGGTATAGGTCACTACGAGCTGGCTACCTGTTTGGGTACAGCATTCACGAAGGCCTGTCGGCAGCAAAAGGCCTGGGTTGGCTGTCAGCTGACAATTCCTTGTTCGTCAAGGCATTTGACCTGTCTGGCGGGCTGCTCAACCACAAAAAGGGCCTGTTAGGCCTCCCCCTTAATGTGATCTTGGGATGGTATTCAAAACCGGAATGGCTTCCGTTCTTGTTACAGTACAGTTATACGTCTTTACTGCTCCTTTTCTGGTACAAAAGAAAGGATCACTAAAGAAAAAGGCTTATATAGGGTCTTATAAAACCGGAATGCCATTGGTAAGGGCTGATACACCTGCAACCCCAAACTGACGGGTTGTAAAATTGGCCAGGTTGGGATGGGCCTTGACACCGGCGAGCAATTCTGAGCCTAGAAAGGCGTCTAGAGAGGCCTTTGTTTCAAAATAGTATACCCCGCCAAAATTACCGGTATCTACATTGCCGATAAAGGTCTTTCCGATAAGGCCCTCTATCTTGTCTGGTGAAAAGTCAGGCGCGACGGCTTTTCCGAGTGCTGCGTGGTCTTCCAGGCTGATTTCGTTCAATTCATAATTGGCAATCAGCACGTGCATCTCTGCCGCATCTGCCCGGTTGGCAGAGGTCTTGCGCTGGTCGGCCAGGCCGTTGGTTACTGATGAAATTCCAGCCACATCAAACTGATGGGTCGTAAAATTGGCCAGGTTGGGATGGGCCTTGACACCGGCGAGCAATTCTGAGCCCAAAAAGGCGTCTAGGGAGGCCTGGTTCTTAAAATAGTATACCCCGCCAAAATTACCGGTATCTACATTGCCGATAAAGGTCTTTCCGATAAGGCCCTCTATCTTGT
>JASMME010000280.1 GCA_030748365.1 Lutibacter sp. | reverse complement strand
ATTTTATTGAGAGAACCCAGGATAAAACCGGTTAGCACCGCCAGGGTTTGGTCTTTATAACGAACAAATAACCACTTCAGCAGTTTCGAAAAGGTCAATAAACCGATAACAGCGCCCGTCATAAAAAACAATATATTGGGTATATTCCTTGTATGAACAGCTTCCAATACGGGCTTATAAGCCCCTAAAAGCACCAGGATAAAAGAGCCTGAAATACCAGGAAGGATCATGGCGCAAATGGCTATAGAGCCCGCCAAAAATAGAAAGAATGCAGACGATTCTCCAAAAACCAGGGGCTGTAAAGTAGTGATATGATAAGCGACAAAGGCAGCCAATATAGCGAACAAAACACTGGAAAGAGTCCATGTTGACAACTGCTTACCGACATAGACAACGCTGGCCAGTACCAAACCAAAAAAGAAAGACCAGACAAGGATTGGATGGTGATTCAACAGCCAGCTAATCAATGTTGCCAGTGAAAAAATACTGACTAACACTCCTGCAAACAAGGCCAGCAAAAAAGAACCGTTTACGGCCTTCCAAGCCGCTGTGAATCCTTGCGTCTTCAGCACCCTGAGACTCTGGTAGTTCAGGGAGCTCAAAGAACCCAATAATTCTTCATAAACACCTACTATGAGCGCCATAGTACCTCCTGAAACACCCGGTACCACGTCGGCAGCACCCATGGCCATTCCCTTGAGGGAAAGGCGCAAAAAATCTAAGGGTTTTCTTTGTTGCATACAAGGCTGGTTAAGCAACAAATGTACTATTTTTTAGAGAGAAGTGTCTTTGAATTTTGCTATTATCTGATTGACCTCTTCCACTGACTGAATCATGGGAAACAAGACGGGTAAAATAATGTGATAGTCAAAGTCTATCTCCAGGGCTCGCTGTAGGTAGTGCTGGCCATCCCGCGCATTTCCTAACAGGTAGTAGATGGCGCCTAAGCGGTATTCTATATCGGCAAAGTCTGTAAAGTGCTGTTTGGCAGCCTGAAGGATTTGCAGGGCCTCTTCAAGATTCTCTAAAGCACAAAGGGCATCACAAAGCCCTGTCCAGGTGTCAATACTGAGATCCTGTAAGGCAACACATTGCCTAAAAGCACGAACCGCTTCTTGATAGTTGTGGAGTTTTACCTGTGTATGGGCATATGGACGCCAATACAAAGGATTGTGCTCATCTATCTCAAGCGCTCTCCCTAGGGTTTGGGCGGCCTTGGCAAAGGCTTTTTGCCTGATATTAAGATCGGCAATAGCCAGCCAGCCCTTGTCTAATAAGGGGTCTTCACGCACTGCTTTTTGGTAGTAGTGAATGGCCAGTGAATGCCTGTGCAACTGCTCGTGACACTTGCCCAATCTCAAAAAAACAAAAGAAGTGGGATCATCCAATTCGATCGTAGCCTTATAGCTTTCAATGGCTTCCTCGTAACGCCCCATCCGCTCACAGGTTTTTGCCAATTCTAAATACGCACCTACAAAACAATCATCAATCAAAATGGCATACTCGAAGGCCTTAAGTGCCGCCTTGTAGTCTTGTAGTATAAAATACTGGCAGCCCAACTGATGCCAGGCAACCTCGCTATAAGGATCCTTTTCAATATAATTGTTCAGATAATCAATCGCCTCTGTGTGCTGATTTTTCATATCAAAACAATAGATGATATTGTACAGGGAAGAATAATCCTCATAATCTGCATCCAAGCATTTCGCAAAATTTAAGCGGGCCTGCTCATACTCATCTAAAAAAAGATATTCCATTCCTATCATAGATAAGATATCGGCATCATCGTCTGCATAAACCAGGGCTGTTTTTAAAGAATTGATGGCTTTTTGATGCTCTCCCTTTTTGGAAAATATCGTCGCTTGTTGAACATACACTTCTCCATTGGCAGGTTCAATAGCATTCAGCTCTTTTAGAATTTCAGCAGCTTTCTCCAGGGCCCCTTCAAAAATCAACAGTTCGGCAGCTGCCAACTTCAGAATCACTGAATTCGGATGCTGATTCAAACCGATTTGAATGGCTTTCCTGGCCAGGGAGTTTTTTCCGGAATCCAAATAATGATGGATAATTTTCTCAAAATCCACCGCATCAAAAAAATAAATGTCGTTTGTTTTTAGCATGGATTCAAACCGGGTCTGTAAAAATTTTTGATCCCTAGAATTTATTGACATAGCCTAGTGTTGAAAATACTGTTTGAATAAAAATACAAGAACTAATGCAGGATTTCATAGCCCGGCTCCAAATGTTTTTAACAAATTAATTAACAAAATAACCTATATTTGTACCCCGAACAATGTTTGGTTTCACCATGACTGAAAAGACGCTACTCAACGCCAAAGAATTTC
>JASMME010000027.1:1639-10606 GCA_030748365.1 Lutibacter sp. | reverse complement strand
AACAAGCAGATGAGGTGAAAAAGGTAAAACGCTCGGAATCTGGTATGATCCTCTCCCCCATCACGGTTTCCAAGGATGAAACAGTGATGGATGCTAAAAACCTCATGCGAGAATACCGTATCGGGGGAATTCCTGTCGTAGACCAGCAACAAACCCTAATCGGTATCATCACCAACAGAGACCTGCGTTTTGAAAAGGAGAATTCCCGTAAAATTGAGGAAGTTATGACTGCTGATAACCTGGTCACAGTTTCAGAAGGGACTTCTCTTAAACAAGCAGAGATCATCCTCCAGGACAATAAGATTGAAAAACTCCCCGTGGTCTCCAAAGACAACAAACTGGTTGGTCTTATCACGTACAGGGATATCATCAAGGTCCGCGAAAACCCACATGCCAACAAAGATCACTACGGTCGGTTGAGGGTGGCTGCAGCCATTGGCGTAACCGGAGATGCTTTTGAAAGAGCCGCCAAGCTGGTGGAAGCAGGGGCAGATGCCCTAATTATCGATACAGCACACGGCCATACAAAAGGGGTGGTAAGCGTCTTGCAAAAAATTAAAAAAGCCTATCCAAACACCGATGTTGTGGTGGGTAATATTGCTACCGGAGCAGCGGCTAAGTACCTGGTTGAAGCCGGGGCTGATGCCGTCAAAGTAGGTATTGGACCTGGTTCTATCTGTACCACCCGGGTAGTGGCTGGGGTCGGCTTCCCACAATTGTCGGCCATTATCAATGTAGCCGAGGCCATCAAGGACACTGGTGTGCCCATCATTGCCGACGGTGGGGTGCGATACACAGGCGACATCCCCAAGGCCATCGCTGCCGGGGCAGATAGTGTGATGCTAGGCTCCTTGCTAGCTGGCACCAAAGAGTCTCCAGGTGAAACAATCATCTTTGAGGGTAGAAAATTCAAATCTTACCGCGGAATGGGTTCTGTGGAGGCGATGAAAAAAGGCTCTAAGGACCGCTATTTTCAGGACGTGGAAGACGATATCAAGAAGTTGGTGCCGGAAGGAATCGTCGGCAGGGTTCCTTACAAAGGGGAACTGTATGAAACCATGTATCAGTTTATCGGCGGACTAAAAGCAGGCATGGGCTATTGTGGTGCCAAAGACATCAGCATTCAAAAACAGGCACAATTCGTAAAGATAACGGCCTCCGGTATCCGGGAGAGCCATCCACATGATGTGACCATTACCAAAGAAGCGCCCAATTATTCACGGTAAATGGCCGTAGACCCTGTATGCTATCGACCGTGATCCCCCTAAAAAAACCATTGTCTATTTACAGGGTATTGCAGTGCTTTGACTTTTTTCTGCTTTATAGAAGAATGCTCGTATTGCCTACACAAGTCTCCTTTTTTATGGATTGATTGTTGCCTGATAGTTAGCTATCAAGGCTTTTCGCATTAACCCTATCACCATTTTCGGGGAGGCCAACAATATCACTGTTTTCGGGGATTGACAGGTATTATTTCATACCGTAACTTTAGCATATCGTAAAAAACAATGACCTTATGAAAAGATATCGGTGGCTCTTATTCGTTTTTATCATAGGCATCTTGTCTGCCTGTCAGAATAAGGAGCGTATTATGGAAAAAAATATCTCTGTTAAACTGAAAGAACAAATTGACAACCCTCATGGTTTTAAATTTGTCAGTATGCAAATCGAAAAAACATTTTCCGTAGCGGAAAGAAAGGAAATAATTACGGAGGATAAGTTACTTGAAGTAGCCCATTTATTTGGTGAATCGGATATATTAAACCAGTATAGGACTGAATTTAATTTTTTACAGGCACAAACTGATGAAAGCTCTGATGCTGTATACTATGTCCAATGTATTATTGAGGAAGTGAACGACCAAGGAACAAGGACCAATATCTATGATGTTACCGTATTAAACGATGCGCACTTATCGGTCATGTATATACACTGAGCCTCTACCAATCTTGATTGAACACAGGTATCACTTCCCCTTTACACTGGGCAGTAAATATACCTCACTTTCTTAGGACATCTTTCAGCAGCTACCCGTATATTTGTCATTGAACAAAAAGCCTCATTTAAAGAATTTATTAGATTTAGCCATTTACTACACCTCCAAGCCATTGTTCGCTGTACTGGAGGAATTGACTAGGAAATCACCGTAAAATATACAGGCACAACAACCTATGGATAAAGCGTCGATCAATAAGAAAACAACCTGGCTATACCATAGCAATCCAGAGAATACCAACCGGTTTGTTTTGGGTCAAAAAGGTAAAAAAATCATCGCTTGTATAGGGGTCAATCCAAGTACAGCCAGTCCAGAAAAACCTGATAATACCATACGGTCGGTCAAAAGAATTGCCGATTATAACGGATTTGACGGTTGGGCCATGTACAATATCTACCCACAAAGAGCTACAGACCCTGCTGCCTTGGACCAGGCGGTGAACAAGGCTGATGCCGCTGTCAATTGTCAAATGATCTACGACTCCATCAAAGCGCTAAACATAGAAACTGTTTGGCTTGCCTGGGGAAACCTAATTGACAGCAGGGCTTATTTAAAAAATTGCTTAATAGGCATTTACGAAATTTTAAAGGAAGAGAATCTACATTGGAAAATTATTGGAAAACCTACGAAAAGAGGACATCCCAGTCACCCCTTATACAAAAAAAGAGAAAATCCGCTGATCGATTTTGACATGGAAGCTTACCTAAAAAAGAGGTTGTAATGACTTTATTATCAGCTCTATAGATGGAGTGTAACGGTTGAACCGTTAGGAAAAACACCTACTGTACTTTTAACAGGGATTTATTGATCTGCTTTATCAAAGAGGGACCTTCATAGACAAACCCGGTATATACCTGTACTAAATCTGCCCCTGCTTCTAATTTTTCCAAGGCGGCTTCAGCAGAGTCAACACCCCCAACCCCTATGATGGTAAAAGATTTGTTCGATGTAGCGGCCAAGTACCTGATAACTTCCGTACTGCGCTCCCTGACAGGCGCACCACTGAGGCCACCATTTCCAATGCTATCAAGGGTTTCTTTGGTTGTATTCAGCCCATCCCTACTGACCGAGGTATTGGTAGCAATAACACCTTCCAAACGGGTTTCCTGTACCAGTTCAATGATTTCATCCAGCTGAATGCGATTCAAATCAGGGGCTATTTTTAACAGGATTGGTTTTTGCGTAGCGAAGCTACTATTGGCCTGCTGTACATCGGTAATCAGCGTGCGCAGGTAGGCTTTATCTGTCAGTTTTTGATGACTGCCCACATTCGGACAACTGACATTCAAGACAAAATAATCGACATAGGGATGTAGGGCGTAAAAACATTCCAAGTAATCCCGGGTATAATCCTCAGGTGCCGTATCTGTATTTTTACCAATGTTACCACCAATAATCAACGGACTCTTATGGTTTTTCAAGGCTTCCACCACCTTTTCCAATCCGTCATTGTTAAAACCCATTCGATTGATGAGCCCTTTGTCTGCC
Source organism: Lutibacter sp. (assembly GCA_030748365.1). Taxonomy (GTDB): domain Bacteria; phylum Bacteroidota; class Bacteroidia; order Flavobacteriales; family Flavobacteriaceae; genus Lutibacter. Next base: position 7,122 of record JASMME010000027.1, on the reverse strand, counting down.
TCCAACCTAAACAACCTTTTTGTAGGATTCCCTGCCTGAGGTCTCGGAGTTACGGTACCAATCTCTATAAAACCAAAACCAAGGGTTGCCAAGGCTGGATATAAGTCTGCATTCTTGTCAAAACCGGCGGCCAGACCAACAGGATTCTTAAAGGTCAATCCCCAAAGCTTGCGCTCCAGTCTGGGGTCTTGTACCGTATACAAACGCCTGAGCAAAGAAGGAAGGAAGGGTATACGAAGTAACAAAATCAGCAAACGACTGGTTATCCGGTGTATCTTCTCAGGATCAACAAGAAACAGTAAAGGCCGAATGATGGTTTTATACATGGTGCTGGTTTGTGCAAAAATAACAAAAGCCTTTAGAAATGCTAAAGGCTTTTGAATCAAATTTTACCAAGTGGGTTCTTTAGGAACGCAAGGTAGCCCCTACCTTTTTCTGAAAGGCTTGTTGGAACTTAACCATTATCTTATCTATTTGCTTATCGTTCAGGGTTTTATTCTTATCCTGCAGCAAAAAACTAAGTGCATAGGATTTCTTGCCATCAGGCAGTTTATCACCTTCATACACATCAAACAAGGACACCTCCTTTAGGTGCTTTTTCTCTGTTTGAAAAGCCAGCTGGTAAAGATCGTCAAAACTAACCTGCTGATCGACCAATAGTGCCAGGTCCCGTTTTACCGCAGGGAATTTTGCCAGGGGGGAAATCAAAATCTGTGATCTTCCCCCTAATTGGCCTACCTGTTCCCAATTAAAATCTGCAAACAACACCGGTTGTTTGATACCAAATTCTTTTAATATTGACTGTTTGACAGCACCGAGTTCAACCAATACATGCTTTCCCAAACAAAGACTAATTCCTTCTGAAAAAACATCGTTGACAGTAGGACGGGTCTTTACTTCTCGGATACCCAAACGGCTAAAAATAGCCGTTACCACTCCTTTTAGGTAGAAGAAATCAGTCGTTCTCGTTTTCATATTCCAATGGGCGGTATCCCTATCACCAGTAACGAACAAACCCAGGTGCTTTTGCTCAACATAATCCTGTGCTATATAACGGTATGATTTTCCGAACTCAAAAAATTTCAAAGAATTGTTTTTGCGATTGATATTGTATATCACCGACTCTAAGCCTCCAAACAACAGGGACTGGCGGAGTACGCTCAGGTCATTACTCAGCGGGTTTAGCATCTTTACATGTTGGGTTTCATCAATGGCGGCTGAGCGCGATGCATAAGCTGGCTTGGTAAGGGAATTGGACATTATTTCGTTAAAACCCTGTGATACCAACTGGTTGGCAACAATGTTTTCCAACTTGATATCACCCTCACTAGAATCTGCAATTGAGGCATTTAATTTTTGAGAAAATTCCACATTGTTATAGCCATATACCCGTAAAATCTCTTCTATGACATCAACCTGTCTGGTAACATCGTTTCTATAAGAAGGTACAGTGAGCCCCAGCCCGCCTTCGGTTACGCTGTTGAGTTTGATGTCTAACGATGCCAGTATGTTTTTGACTGTTTCCCTGGGAATTTCCGTACCTATCAATCGGTCCATACGCTCGAAAGACAGAAAAACCTGGGAATCTTCAATTTTGGTCGGATACAGGTCAACAATCTCTGAAGCCACTTTCCCTCCAGCGATCTCAACAATCAGATTCGCAGCCCTTTTCAGGGCATACTCAGTGATATTGGGATCAATGCCCCGCTCAAATCTAAAAGAAGCATCCGTGTGCAAACCATGTCTTTTGGCGGTCTTCCTGATAGCGACCGGATCAAAATAGGCACTCTCTAAAAAAATCTCTGTGGTACCTGCTGTGATACCCGAATGCATGCCTCCGTATACACCAGCGATACACATGGGCGTCTCCTGTCCGTTACATATCATAAGGTCCTCTTCATGCAAGGTCCTTTCTACCCCGTCAAGGGTGGTAAATTTGGTGCCAGAAGGCAGGGTTTTTACCAATACTTTGTTCCCTTTGATACTGGTTGCATCGAAAGCGTGCAAGGGCTGTCCGAGTTCATGCAATACGTAATTGGTGATATCTACAATGTTGTTGAGGGGTGTGAGTCCAATGGCCCGTAATCGCTGTTGTATCCAATCGGGAGAATCCTTAACTACAACCTCTGAAATGGTAAGCCCCATATACCTGGGTGCCCTTTCTTCATCTATGACCTCTATGTCTATCTTCAGGGTTCTGTCATCCACGTGAAAGTTGCTTACCGATGGGGTAATCAGCTCAAGGGTCGTATCGTGTTGCAACAGTCCAGCACGTAATTCACGGGCAGTCCCCAGGTGACTCATGGCATCGGCCCGGTTGGGAGTCAAACCAATATCAAAAACCTGGTCAACCTCAATAGCAAAGACCTCGGCCGCAGGCGTACCAGGCACTAGGGTCTCGTCGAGCACCATGATGCCTTCATGGCTGGTACCAAGGCCTAATTCATCCTCAGCACAAATCATTCCGTGACTTGCCTCCCCCCTAATCTTTCCTTTTTTGATTTTAAAAGCGGTTCCTTTGTCATCATACAGGGTTGTACCAATGGTGGCCACCGGCACCATTTGACCTGCTGCTACATTGGGTGCACCACAAACAATGGATAAGGGAGTTTCCGCACCAATATCTACTGTGGTCACTTTCAATCGATCTGCATTGGGATGTTGGGAACAAGTCAAAACCTTTCCGACAACTACGCCAGCCAAACTCCCTTTTACGGATTCAACGGTTTCGATACCTTCTACCTCCAGCCCTAAATCGGTCAGCAGTGTCCCTGTTTTGTCAGCTTCCCAGTCGACTTTTAAAAACTGCTGTAACCAATTGTACGATATTTTCATCTATTTCTTGCTTATATTACTTAAGTCGGTCAGACTTGTCTGCGGAATGCCCGCAATTGTTTAGCCAGTCTCAGCCTATGCTTGCGCATGGATACCCGAGAAACATCGGCCCAATCAATGTCTTTCCCAAAGATGCAAAGTTAAAAAATCCTAGTTAGATTAAGGCAGGCTCAATCTATGTTTTATTCAGGGGTCTTATTTGGCAAAGTCATCTCAGAAAATTAACTGATATTTGACCAGACAGCTGCCGGTTTATTAAGGAGGGTATAGGCCGTCTTAATCGGGCGGTTTTCTGGCAGTTCAAGGTTGGGATCCATGGCCAACAATTCGAGGGCTATGCTACGGGCAGTACTTAAGAGCTGGGCATCTTTTACCAGGTCTGCGATACGAAGGTTTAGCACCCCACTTTGTTGGGTACCCATCAAATTTCCAGGACCTCTTAATCGTAGGTCAACCTCTGCAATGTCAAACCCATCCGTAGTCCTCACCATAGTATCCAGGCGGACTTTGGCATCAGCAGACAATTTAAAACTGGTCATCAGAATACAGTAGCTTTGGTTGGCACCCCTGCCTACCCTTCCCCGCAACTGGTGGAGTTGGGACAAACCAAAACGCTCAGCGCTTTCAATGACCATCACACTGGCATTGGGTATATTGACCCCAACTTCTATAACCGTTGTGGCCACCATAATCTGGGTTTCACCTTTTAGAAAACGATCCATCTCAAAAGCCTTGGCATCAGCTTTCATTTGGCCATGAACGATGCTCACCTGGTAGTCTGGCTTTGGAAAATCGCGGGAAACACTCTCAAAGCCATCCATCAGGTCCTTGTAATCCATGGCTTCAGATTCATTGATCAAAGGGTATACGATGTAGACTTGCCGTCCTTTGGCAATTTCTTCTTTTAAAAATTTAAATACCGACAGGCGCTGCGAATCAAAGCGATGGGCTGTTTTGATCGCTTTTCTCCCCGGAGGCAACTCATCAATTAGGGATATATCGAGGTCTCCGTACAAACTCATGGCCAGGGTTCGCGGTATGGGCGTCGCTGTCATAACCAGGATATGAGGGGGCAGGCTATTTTTTTGCCACATCTTGGCACGTTGGGCTACGCCAAAACGGTGCTGCTCATCGATAATGGCGATGCCGAGGTTCTTAAACGTCACTTTGTCTTCAATAAGGGCATGGGTACCAATCAGTATCTGCAAGGTTCCAGAGGACAGCTCGGTATGTAAGATCTTGCGGTCTTTTGATTTGGTGGAGCCGGTCAATAGCTTCACCGACACCTCCATGCCTTCGAGTAAGGAGACAATAGAGTTATAATGTTGTGTAGCCAGGATCTCGGTAGGCGCCATCAAGGCTGCCTGAAAACCATTGTCCAGTGCTATAAGCATGGTCAGCAGGGCAACTACGGTTTTACCAGAGCCAACGTCTCCTTGTAATAGCCTGTTCATCTGCGCTTTAGAAGCTACATCCTTTCGTATTTCTTTAAGCACTTTTTTCTGAGCGTTGGTCAATGAAAAAGGCAGTTTGTGTTGATAAAAATCATTGAAATACCCCCCTACCTTTTCAAATACAAAGCCCTTTACCTTGTACTTTCTCACCATTTTTTTCCGGATCAGTTGCAGCTGTATAAAAAACAACTCTTCGAACTTGAGTCGTTGCTGAGCGGCTGTCAATAATTCTTGACTTCTGGGAAAGTGGATATTAAGCAAGGCCTCACTTTTTGAGACCAAGCCTTGGGCTTGTAAGATCGGTACCGACAAAGTCTCTGTAAAAGCCCCCTCACATGTTTCGAATAAGTGCTGTACGATTTTTGAAATCAGCCGATTACTAATTCCTTTGGCAATGAGTTTCTCTGTAGAAGGATAGATCGGCTGCATGGCTTTTCTAAGGCTTTTGTTAAAAACCTCTTGTAATTCCATCTCTGGATGCGGCATGGTAAACTGTCCGCGAAAATGGTTTGTTTTTCCGAAAATAACATAGGCTGTGTGTAATTTCAGCGAATCCCGGATCCACTTGGCCCCACGAAACCAGACCAATTCCATGGTACCAGTCTCATCCGAAAAAGTAGCTACCAAACGACTGCCACGCTTGTGTTTTACACTACTAATTGCGGTAATCTTCCCAATGATCTGAACCTCTGACGAATTTTGAGAAAGTTGGTTAATCTTACAAAACCTCGTTCTGTCCAGGTACCGGTTGGGATACAGGTTTAACAGGTCTGCAAAAGTATGGATACCCAATTCCGAACGGAGTAGATCAGCCCGGTTGGGCCCCACCCCTTTGAGATAAGAAATTGCCGTGTATAGGTTTATTGCCATTGCTTTTCACAAAGTACGAAGATACTAATTCATCCAGCAACCTACAATAGCCCTACGCCTGGTTATCTTTATCTATATCTGAAAGAAATTACCAGCTAAATGATTACCTTTGCCAGCTCAAAAGTAAGCGATGAGATTACACAGAAACCTGGTATATACAGTTATAGAGGCCCTCAAACAAGTGTTTAACGAGGGAAGTTATGCTGACAAAGTGGTAGAAAAAGCCCTGAAAAGGGACAAAAGATGGGGCGCCAGGGACCGTAAATTTGTGGCTGAAACCATCTATGAGATGGTACGGTGGAAGCGCCTCTACAACGAAATTGC